>NZ_AUTH01000008.1:0-2801 GCF_000497975.1 Pseudoalteromonas sp. TB41
ACCACCGAGATGTATGGACTCCCCTCCCATCGAGGGGTAACGTAATAAGTGACAAAACTTTTACTAAAGGAGTCCATACATGATGAATCTTAACGTTATTGCGATTGATTTAGCAAAAAATAATTATCAAGTTTGTAAAATAGGTCAAGATCGACAGGTTATATACAACAAAGAAGTATCGCGACAAAAGCTACTTCAATTATTGGCGTCAGAAAAGCAGTCATTAGTGGCGATGGAGTCATGTGGTGGCACGCATTATTGGGCAAGAAAAGCGAAAGAGGCAGGCCATACAGTTAAGCCAATGTCTGCACGGGTTGTAAAAGCATTTAGACAAGGCCAAAAAACGGATGCGAATGATGCTTTAGCTATTGGTATTGCAGCTCAACAACCAACAGTTAAACCGAGTAGATTATTAAGCATAAATGAGCAGTGCTTACAAGCCATGTCAGCAATGAGAGAGCACTTTGTAAAGCAAAAAGTAGCCTTGGGGAATCTGCAACGAGGTTGCTTGTTGGAACTTGGTATCCCAATAGCTAAATCAGATAATAAGTTGATTGATGCAGTGGAAAGTCTGCTCGAAGATACAAATTTAGATGTACCTATGGCATTTAGAGCGTCTCTAAAAATAATGAATGAACAATTCAAAAGTGTTATGAAAGAAATTAGAGAGCTAGAAAAGCTCATTGAAGAAGAAATCAAAAATGATGAGGTATGCGAGCGACTTCAAAAACTGGAAGGTGTTGGGCCTGTAGGTTCAATGATGTTGAAAGTTTACTTTAGTTGTATAGAACACTTTAAAAATGGGCGGGAAGCATCAGCCTGCGCTGGTTTAACGCCAGTTCAGCATAGCTCTGGTGGCAAAGAAAGAATTGGCTCAATTTCAAGAACATCGGCAAATAAAAAGTTACGTAGCACGTTATATCAAGGTGCACTAGCTGTTGTCACACATGTTGTAAAAAGAGCGAGCCGTACAGAAAAAGACGAATGGCTTAAAAAGTTAATTGCAAGGCGTGGTAAAAAAGTGGCAGCGATAGCATTGGCTAATAAAACAATCAGAACCGCATTTGCAATGCTAAAGAAAAACGAATGTTATCAGCCAACGTTATTAACGGCTTAAATTTTTGTCAACAAAGAGCGTTTAAAATCAGGGTAAGACTGACCTTTAAGAGACTGTTCCGTGCCTAGGTATAAAATACCGCCACCGAGAAAAGTCATAAAGGGGCGAATACATTAAAGTGACCAGGGGTAGCTCCCCAAATAGAGTCCGTATATAAGCCAGCATCTAATCTTTATTTAATAAATACTTCGTTGACAAAAAACGGGGAGTCCATATAAGGTCACAGAGTGCACAGAGGAAGTGATTAAAAATAAAAACAGGTAGCTGTCAGCGTTCAGTAAAGTATTACTCGGTGTAGCGCGAAGCGCCTCGGTGTTCTCTGTGGTGAAAAAAATTAAAACACTATTTACCACCGAGATGTATGGACTCCCCTCCCATCGAGGGGTAACGTAATAAGTGACAAAACTTTTACTAAAGGAGTCCATACATGATGAATCTTAACGTTATTGCGATTGATTTAGCAAAAAATAATTATCAAGTTTGTAAAATAGGTCAAGATCGACAGGTTATATACAACAAAGAAGTATCGCGACAAAAGCTACTTCAATTATTGGCGTCAGAAAAGCAGTCATTAGTGGCGATGGAGTCATGTGGTGGCACGCATTATTGGGCAAGAAAAGCGAAAGAGGCAGGCCATACAGTTAAGCCAATGTCTGCACGGGTTGTAAAAGCATTTAGACAAGGCCAAAAAACGGATGCGAATGATGCTTTAGCTATTGGTATTGCAGCTCAACAACCAACAGTTAAACCGAGTAGATTATTAAGCATAAATGAGCAGTGCTTACAAGCCATGTCAGCAATGAGAGAGCACTTTGTAAAGCAAAAAGTAGCCTTGGGGAATCTGCAACGAGGTTGCTTGTTGGAACTTGGTATCCCAATAGCTAAATCAGATAATAAGTTGATTGATGCAGTGGAAAGTCTGCTCGAAGATACAAATTTAGATGTACCTATGGCATTTAGAGCGTCTCTAAAAATAATGAATGAACAATTCAAAAGTGTTATGAAAGAAATTAGAGAGCTAGAAAAGCTCATTGAAGAAGAAATCAAAAATGATGAGGTATGCGAGCGACTTCAAAAACTGGAAGGTGTTGGGCCTGTAGGTTCAATGATGTTGAAAGTTTACTTTAGTTGTATAGAACACTTTAAAAATGGGCGGGAAGCATCAGCCTGCGCTGGTTTAACGCCAGTTCAGCATAGCTCTGGTGGCAAAGAAAGAATTGGCTCAATTTCAAGAACATCGGCAAATAAAAAGTTACGTAGCACGTTATATCAAGGTGCACTAGCTGTTGTCACACATGTTGTAAAAAGAGCGAGCCGTACAGAAAAAGACGAATGGCTTAAAAAGTTAATTGCAAGGCGTGGTAAAAAAGTGGCAGCGATAGCATTGGCTAATAAAACAATCAGAACCGCATTTGCAATGCTAAAGAAAAACGAATGTTATCAGCCAACGTTATTAACGGCTTAAATTTTTGTCAACAAAGAGCGTTTAAAATCAGGGTAAGACTGACCTTTAAGAGACTGTTCCGTGCCTAGGTATAAAATACCGCCACCGAGAAAAGTCATAAAGGGGCGAATACATTAAAGTGACCAGGGGTAGCTCCCCAAATAGAGTCCGTATATAAGCCAGCATCTAATCTTTATTTAATAAATACTTCGTTGACAAAAAACGGGGAGTCCATATAAG
>NZ_AUTH01000009.1:0-6813 GCF_000497975.1 Pseudoalteromonas sp. TB41
GTTTATACCGAAAGAAAAACTATGCCGAACACATGCTGCCCAATTTCATAAGTGTGCTGGTATTACTGTCATTTGACTGTAAGGATCCAGTTTCTATTCGGCATAGTTTAATCCTAGAACTACAAGCTGGTGAGAAAACCTAACAACTTATCGCTCGGTTTATAGTGAAGATCACTGTGCTTATTAAATGGCGCTACTTTCGCTAATGCTGCTTCCTTCAGTGCCATATGAGCATGTAAGTATCTTTGTGTCGTTTGTGTAGATTCATGTCCAAGCCACATCGCTATTACCGTGGTATCAACACCTGCGCTAAGCAGCTCCATTGCTGCGGTGTGTCGAAGCACATGAGGTGTTACATGCTTCTGCTTCAGCGATGGACATTGAATACTGGCATTAGCAGCATGTTTCTTTACTAAATACTGCACACTGTCTGCACTAAGACGATTGCCGCGTATTGTTGGAAACAGTATATCCTCTTCCATACCAGGAAGCGCTAACAGCCAAGTTTTCATGATACGAACAGCAGGTTTGGTTAAAGGAGTACTTCTTTCTTTCCGACCTTTGCCAAGACATCGGACATGCGCCCCTTGGTCAAGAAATAGGGACGTACTATTGAGCCCGATGATTTCAGAAAGACGCAGCCCTGTCTGTAACGCTAAAAAAAGTAGAGCGTGATCACGATGGCCTATCCACGTCGTTTTATCCGGACTTGCCAGTAATGCCTCTATTTCCGTTCGCTCCAAGAAGTGGATCAGCCTCTGCTCATGTCGTTTACTAGGGATAACTAATACTCGCTGAATTTGTGCGCTATACCCAGGCTCTTCGTATTCTAAAAAGTGGAAAAATGAATGAATGGCAGTCAGACGTAAATTTCTTGTGCGAGCACTGATTACTCGGTGCTCTTCAAGATCATTAAGAAATGCGCTAACTAATTCTGCGTTGATATCTTCTAGCGTTAGCGCAGATGGCGCTTTCCCTAGCTGTTTTTTTGCAAACACCAATAGCAGTCGAAAGGTGTCTCGATAGGAGTATATCGTGTTGTGACTGACGCGTTTTTGATTGATTAAACGAATAGTAAACCAACGTTCAAGCAAGCACGGAAATGCGGTAGTGGCTTTCATAGTTCAGCCTCCAAACGTGTTTCTAAGCGACGCGCAGCAAGTTCCAGTAGCTCTGGACAGGCAGATAAATACCAATAGGTATCACGCACACAACTGTGACCGAGGTAAGTAGACAATTTTGGTAACAAGGTGTCTACCTTTTCTCCAGTTCTATACCATCGTAATAGCGTATTGACCGCAAAGCTATGTCTAAAATCATGGATCCGTGGTCCTGAGCTAGCATTTGGGGTACGTAATCCAATTTGTCGTGATAAACGTAAAAATACACGAGAAACATACTGCGGTAATAAACGGCCACCGCGCTCTGCTACCAAAAAGTACTCACTGCAAGGAGGGTTAATAAGTTCATCGCGACGGCGATCATACTCGACTAGAATACGCTGAGTACTTGCATGTATGGGAACGTAGCGTGATTTTCCAAACTTTGTATCGCGTACAGTGAGAATACAGTTCTCAAGATCTACATCTTGGCGTTTGAGAGTCAAAGCTTCGCTGATACGCAAGCCTGTTGTCGGTAAAAGACCAAAGAGGCAATGGTATGTCCAGCGCCTTAATTTGTTTACCGGTTTAAGAGCTAATGCGGCCTCCAACAATGCCTGTATCTCAATATCAGAGTAAATGTACGGTTTAGCAGAGCCGCTATAGGATAAAAGTCCAACCGGCGGTACCTCTGTGTGTATGTCCATTGTTTGCAAGTGCCGAGCAAACCCGCGAACATAGGCCAGTTTTATAGCCCAGCTAGCATTTTTTCCAGGCGATTGGGTTGCCCATTCAAGTGCAAGTTTGGTAGTGACAAAAGTACTACTGTACTGCTCCATAAACGTAACGAAGCCTTCTAAATCTCTAGCTGGTTGAATAAACTTGTGGCCCAGTCCGCGTCTAAGATCCACATATTCATGTAATATTTTACGTAAGGAGATCATTGTGCTACTCCCGGCCATGGCATGGCTAATGCTCTTAATCCATCAATATTAACTTTGGCATAAATACGTGTCGAATCATGGCTCTTATGGCGAAGTAGTTGACCAATTTCGGACAGTGAAGCACCTGCTTGAAGCAAGTTAGTTGCAAGGCTATGGCGAAAAATATGAGTCCCTTTATGCTTTAGTGTTAACTCAGCTCGCAGTAACGCTGCTTTAGCAATTTGTGAGATCCCAGCAGAGCTTGCAAACTGAGAATGTGGCGCCAATGAGCGTACAAAAACTGAACGGCTATCAGTCTTTGGCCGTGCGTTTTGTAAGTAATCTGATAGCGCCGCACCCACTTCAGGCAGCAAAGGCAAAGCAATAAGCGTTCGACCCTTTCCTCGAATGTTGAGGTTACCAGCATGCCAGTTGATGTCATCTAACTTCAACAGAGCTATTTCATTCGCCCTCAGTCCTAGCCGACTTAATAGCATAAGTACTGCGTAATCCCTTAAGCCAACGGCACTGCTCGTGTCGCAACTGTTCAGCACCTTTTGAATTTGGTTAGAAGATAGATGTTCTGGGAGGGTGGTTAGGCTCCATCTTCTGATACTAGGTACAGCAGAAGACAAATTGTAGGTTGTATACCCCTTATATAAAAGATACCTAGCGAACGCACGTAGTGTCCAACACATATTTTTTGCAGAGCTAGGGCTTTGGTCATGTGCGTGTTGCACTAGAAATTGCCTTACATCTTGTCCTCTTAAGCTTGAAAAGCATGAAACACCATCAGGGCAACACTGCCAAAGAAACTTCCTCAGTGGTATTCGATGTCTGATGACTGAAGTTTCACAAAGTCCATGATTTTGCATCAAATGCTGTTCAAAGTCCTGAATGATCTGCGACAGATGATCTAACACAATCGTTGCTGCTGCTGCTGTTGCATTGAGCGCTCTTAGCACTATAAGAAGTCTAATAAGAGCTGCGTGATCAGACAAAAAAGGATGTCGATTTTTTTGCCTAAATTTTTCATATTGTAGTACTGATGCTTCGTTAACATCAGTCACCTTATACTTTTTACTGGCTAACCATGCGCTATAATCAGCAGCAACTCTAATGTTACGAGCGCCACTCTGGTAGCAGTGACCTTCAGTAATTAGATGCTCTGCATAAGCCTTCATATAAACGCCCAAAGGGCCCGTATGAAGTCGCGCTATTGTTTTTTTACACTTGAAAAATGCCGAAACACTCATAATCCTTCTCCGTAAATTAATTATTAGAAGTCAGATCACACTATGCCGAAGCAATCATATGCAAGTATCTTTGTATTATAGGGTTCTAGCCAAGTGATTCGGCATAGTTTTTCTTTCGGTATAAACCGCATTATGCCGCATGCGGCATAATGCCGTTTCCACAATGCTGTAAAGGGTGGCACTAGCATGGGCACCGTTAGCCGTTTGGCTAAATAACCAATTCTTTCGGCCTATCACAAACGGTTTTACCGCGCGTTCTGCTCTATTATTATCGATGCTAAGTCGGCCATCATCAACATAGCGTATGAGCTTGTGCCATTGATTTGCCAGGTAATTAGCTGCCTCTATCAGTTTGCTGTTCCCCACTAAATTTGGCTGATCCTGCTCAAGCCATATTTTTAGCTTGCTAAGAATAGGCAGGCTAACCTCTTGTCTTGCCGTATATTTGTCATCCACACTTTTATCTTTGATGCGTGACTCAACGCCGTACAGTTTTTGGATAAGGCTCAATACCACATCCACTTTGCCGGTTTTGTTTTTACCTTGTAGCTTTTTCGCGTCGATAAATTTACGACGAGCATGCGCCCAGCAGCCGATTAAGGTTGCCTCTGTTCTGGCATAGGCTTGATAGCCATCCACGTGCAAGTACCCTTGATATCCATCAAGATAATTGACCACGCAGGCGGCCGCGCGACTATTGTGGAAGTCGTAAAGTACGATATTAGGGATAGGATTATTCGGGTCTGGTGAATCTCGACCCGAGCAATACACCCACATGTAACTGTTTACTTTGTCCGATTTCACCACCTTTAATGGCGTTTCATCGGCAAACAGCGTGGGTTGCCTTAACAGCTCGGCTTTAAGCCGTTCAACTAATGGCGCGAAGAGTGTGGCTGATTTGTCTATCCAGCTGCTCATGGTCTGTCGACTGAGTTCAATACCGTATTGCTTAAACATCGCTTCCTGGCGATACAGCGGTAACCCGTATTGGTATTTACTGGTGATAAGCTGACTGAGCAAACTGCTGGTTGCAATGCCTTTGTTGATGCATATTCTCTCCAGCTTTGATCACCCAATTGCATTAACTTTGATCGCTTATTCTCATTAAGCTTTGATCACTAAAATCACTTGTAAATGATCACATTTATGCTCTTAATGATTTTGCCGATCAAAGCTTAATACCACTCGTAACCGAGTTCACGTTTTATCATTTTTGTAGGTGTGTTAAACCGTTATCTGAATCGTTTGATGAGGATAACAACAATGACAACAAGACCTATATCTATGAGTAAATTACATTCCATTTTACGGCTGAAGTACTCAGCACAATTATCCCATCGAGAGATTGCCAGAAGTTTAAATATTTCACCTGGTACTGTGGCTAATTACCTTAAAAAGGCCAATGAGTTAGGCTTAAATCAATGGCCAATACCAGAGGATAAACAGCAAAATACATTTTTCAACACCAAACTCAAGCGCTTCTCAACGCGTAAAAAAAGACACCCAACGCCTGACTGGTTAAATATCAATAAAGACTTAAAACAACATAAACACCTAACATTACAGCTCGTATTTGATGAGTTACTTGAAAAAGTGGGTGAGCCTTATTACAGCTACAGTCACTTCTGCCGAGCTTATAAACAATGGTTAGGTACCCAGCGACTCTCAATGCGTCAGCAGCATAAAGGGGGTGAAAAGCTGTTTGTGGATTATTGTGGCCCCACAATTACCATTACTTGTCCGACGACACAAGAAAAGCGCACTGCTCAGATATTCGTTGCTGTACTAGGTGCATCAAATTATACCTATGCTGAAGCAACGTATAGTCAGCAACTTGAAGATTGGGTAATGAGTCATGCGCGTTGCTTTGAATTTTTAGGCGGCGTTCCTGACGTTGTTATTCCCGATAATCTCAGAAGTGCTGTCAGTAAAACCTGTCGCTACGAGCCTGATTTAAATCCGACGTACCACCAGTTAGCCGAGTACTTTAACGTTGCTGTCATTCCGGCTAGACCTTATAAACCCAAAGATAAATCGAAGGCTGAAGTCGGCGTACAAATTGTTGAGCGTTGGATCATGGCACGCTTACGTAACCAAACCTTCCACAGCTTAGCGCAACTCAATCATGAAATAGCAAAGCTACTGGATATGATGAACAATAAGGTGATGAAGCAATATCAACAATCACGCAAACAGCTATTTGATATGGTGGATAAAAACGCATTAAAGCCATTGCCTGAAAAGCCCTATCAATATACACAAATCAAAACAGTACGTGTGCATATTGATTACCATGTTGAAATAGAAAAACATTACTACAGCGTGCCTTATCTGTGGGTTAAAAAACAATTACGCGCACACATATCCAATCAACTCGTGCAGCTTTATTATGACGGCACTTTAATAGCACAGCATCCTCGCTCAAACCGTTTAGGCGGACATACGACACAGACACATCATATGCCAAAGGCGCATCAAAAACAGCATGAGCAGTCACCGATAAATTTACGCTCATGGGCATTGAGTATCGGTGATTATACTCATCAAGTCGTTGAATTATTGCTTAATAGCAAACGTCATCCAGAGCAAGCTTATCGCACCTGTTTAGGGGTATTAAGTTTAGCTAAAACGTATTCAAAAGAACGCCTCGAGCGAGCATGTTACCGAGCAATTTGCATGAATACGACCACACACAGATCTATTAAGCAAATGCTGCAAAAAGGGTTAGACCAACAACCATTACCCACACTCCAAACAGAGCCAGAAAAGCCAATTACACACAGCAACATACGTGGCACAGATTACTACCATTAAGGAATGTAAACATGATAGAAACAATTAATCAGCAACTTCAATTGCTCAAGTTATCGGGTATAAAGCAAGCACTCAAGCAGCAGCTTGAACAGCCAAACCTATATCAAGAACAAAGCTTTATAGAGCGCGTCAGTTTATTGCTAACACATGAAATTGATACGCGTGACCAAAGAAAAATAGAGCGACTGGTGCGACAAGCAAAATTCCGCGTACCGGGTCAGTTAAATCAACTCATTTACTCGCCGAAGCGCAATCTAGATAAAGCACAAATACGCAGCCTCAGCCAAAGCACCTGGCTGGGTTTACATCAGAATATATTAATTACAGGCGCCACAGGCTGTGGCAAAACCTACCTCGCGTGTGCCTTGGGTCACGAGCACTGTTTACAAGGAAAAAGTGTCTTCTATATTCGATTAAAAGAATTACTTGAAAGTCTATTTCTAGCACAGGCCGATGGCAGTTATCGAAAATTATTGGGTAAACTCATTAAATACGACTTACTTATTTTAGACGATTGGGGGCTAGAGCCACTCAGTGCTCAGCAACGAAGCGACTTACTTGAATTAGTCGATGCTAGATATGGTTATAAATCACACATCATCATTAGTCAGTTACCACAGGAAAATTGGCACCAAATGATCGGCGAATCAACGCACGCTGATGCTATTTTAGATAGGCTGATTCATGGTGCAATTAAGTTGAATTTAAAAGGAGAATCGA
>NZ_AUTH01000010.1:0-7828 GCF_000497975.1 Pseudoalteromonas sp. TB41
GTTTATACCGAAAGAAAAACTATGCCGAACACATGCTGCCCAATTTCATAAGTGTGCTGGTATTACTGTCATTTGACTGTAAGGATCCAGTTTCTATTCGGCATAGTTTAATCCTAGAACTACAAGCTGGTGAGAAAACCTAACAACTTATCGCTCGGTTTATAGTGAAGATCACTGTGCTTATTAAATGGCGCTACTTTCGCTAATGCTGCTTCCTTCAGTGCCATATGAGCATGTAAGTATCTTTGTGTCGTTTGTGTAGATTCATGTCCAAGCCACATCGCTATTACCGTGGTATCAACACCTGCGCTAAGCAGCTCCATTGCTGCGGTGTGTCGAAGCACATGAGGTGTTACATGCTTCTGCTTCAGCGATGGACATTGAATACTGGCATTAGCAGCATGTTTCTTTACTAAATACTGCACACTGTCTGCACTAAGACGATTGCCGCGTATTGTTGGAAACAGTATATCCTCTTCCATACCAGGAAGCGCTAACAGCCAAGTTTTCATGATACGAACAGCAGGTTTGGTTAAAGGAGTACTTCTTTCTTTCCGACCTTTGCCAAGACATCGGACATGCGCCCCTTGGTCAAGAAATAGGGACGTACTATTGAGCCCGATGATTTCAGAAAGACGCAGCCCTGTCTGTAACGCTAAAAAAAGTAGAGCGTGATCACGATGGCCTATCCACGTCGTTTTATCCGGACTTGCCAGTAATGCCTCTATTTCCGTTCGCTCCAAGAAGTGGATCAGCCTCTGCTCATGTCGTTTACTAGGGATAACTAATACTCGCTGAATTTGTGCGCTATACCCAGGCTCTTCGTATTCTAAAAAGTGGAAAAATGAATGAATGGCAGTCAGACGTAAATTTCTTGTGCGAGCACTGATTACTCGGTGCTCTTCAAGATCATTAAGAAATGCGCTAACTAATTCTGCGTTGATATCTTCTAGCGTTAGCGCAGATGGCGCTTTCCCTAGCTGTTTTTTTGCAAACACCAATAGCAGTCGAAAGGTGTCTCGATAGGAGTATATCGTGTTGTGACTGACGCGTTTTTGATTGATTAAACGAATAGTAAACCAACGTTCAAGCAAGCACGGAAATGCGGTAGTGGCTTTCATAGTTCAGCCTCCAAACGTGTTTCTAAGCGACGCGCAGCAAGTTCCAGTAGCTCTGGACAGGCAGATAAATACCAATAGGTATCACGCACACAACTGTGACCGAGGTAAGTAGACAATTTTGGTAACAAGGTGTCTACCTTTTCTCCAGTTCTATACCATCGTAATAGCGTATTGACCGCAAAGCTATGTCTAAAATCATGGATCCGTGGTCCTGAGCTAGCATTTGGGGTACGTAATCCAATTTGTCGTGATAAACGTAAAAATACACGAGAAACATACTGCGGTAATAAACGGCCACCGCGCTCTGCTACCAAAAAGTACTCACTGCAAGGAGGGTTAATAAGTTCATCGCGACGGCGATCATACTCGACTAGAATACGCTGAGTACTTGCATGTATGGGAACGTAGCGTGATTTTCCAAACTTTGTATCGCGTACAGTGAGAATACAGTTCTCAAGATCTACATCTTGGCGTTTGAGAGTCAAAGCTTCGCTGATACGCAAGCCTGTTGTCGGTAAAAGACCAAAGAGGCAATGGTATGTCCAGCGCCTTAATTTGTTTACCGGTTTAAGAGCTAATGCGGCCTCCAACAATGCCTGTATCTCAATATCAGAGTAAATGTACGGTTTAGCAGAGCCGCTATAGGATAAAAGTCCAACCGGCGGTACCTCTGTGTGTATGTCCATTGTTTGCAAGTGCCGAGCAAACCCGCGAACATAGGCCAGTTTTATAGCCCAGCTAGCATTTTTTCCAGGCGATTGGGTTGCCCATTCAAGTGCAAGTTTGGTAGTGACAAAAGTACTACTGTACTGCTCCATAAACGTAACGAAGCCTTCTAAATCTCTAGCTGGTTGAATAAACTTGTGGCCCAGTCCGCGTCTAAGATCCACATATTCATGTAATATTTTACGTAAGGAGATCATTGTGCTACTCCCGGCCATGGCATGGCTAATGCTCTTAATCCATCAATATTAACTTTGGCATAAATACGTGTCGAATCATGGCTCTTATGGCGAAGTAGTTGACCAATTTCGGACAGTGAAGCACCTGCTTGAAGCAAGTTAGTTGCAAGGCTATGGCGAAAAATATGAGTCCCTTTATGCTTTAGTGTTAACTCAGCTCGCAGTAACGCTGCTTTAGCAATTTGTGAGATCCCAGCAGAGCTTGCAAACTGAGAATGTGGCGCCAATGAGCGTACAAAAACTGAACGGCTATCAGTCTTTGGCCGTGCGTTTTGTAAGTAATCTGATAGCGCCGCACCCACTTCAGGCAGCAAAGGCAAAGCAATAAGCGTTCGACCCTTTCCTCGAATGTTGAGGTTACCAGCATGCCAGTTGATGTCATCTAACTTCAACAGAGCTATTTCATTCGCCCTCAGTCCTAGCCGACTTAATAGCATAAGTACTGCGTAATCCCTTAAGCCAACGGCACTGCTCGTGTCGCAACTGTTCAGCACCTTTTGAATTTGGTTAGAAGATAGATGTTCTGGGAGGGTGGTTAGGCTCCATCTTCTGATACTAGGTACAGCAGAAGACAAATTGTAGGTTGTATACCCCTTATATAAAAGATACCTAGCGAACGCACGTAGTGTCCAACACATATTTTTTGCAGAGCTAGGGCTTTGGTCATGTGCGTGTTGCACTAGAAATTGCCTTACATCTTGTCCTCTTAAGCTTGAAAAGCATGAAACACCATCAGGGCAACACTGCCAAAGAAACTTCCTCAGTGGTATTCGATGTCTGATGACTGAAGTTTCACAAAGTCCATGATTTTGCATCAAATGCTGTTCAAAGTCCTGAATGATCTGCGACAGATGATCTAACACAATCGTTGCTGCTGCTGCTGTTGCATTGAGCGCTCTTAGCACTATAAGAAGTCTAATAAGAGCTGCGTGATCAGACAAAAAAGGATGTCGATTTTTTTGCCTAAATTTTTCATATTGTAGTACTGATGCTTCGTTAACATCAGTCACCTTATACTTTTTACTGGCTAACCATGCGCTATAATCAGCAGCAACTCTAATGTTACGAGCGCCACTCTGGTAGCAGTGACCTTCAGTAATTAGATGCTCTGCATAAGCCTTCATATAAACGCCCAAAGGGCCCGTATGAAGTCGCGCTATTGTTTTTTTACACTTGAAAAATGCCGAAACACTCATAATCCTTCTCCGTAAATTAATTATTAGAAGTCAGATCACACTATGCCGAAGCAATCATATGCAAGTATCTTTGTATTATAGGGTTCTAGCCAAGTGATTCGGCATAGTTTTTCTTTCGGTATAAACTGCAAGATCCAACGGCTTAACGCCATTTGATTACATCATGCATTGCCTCGATGAGCTTTGTCAGCCTGAGCCAGACATAGAACAATTATTGCCTTGGAATATCAATATCTAGGTGATGATCACCGGACGTTTACAATCCTACTGTAGTAGCGGACTGTATCAGGCGTTGTATTCAATACTTTTGCAAGCTGAGATACTTTCATCCCATCATTCCTTATTCAAATATATAAACAGGGTATTTCTAAAACCTATGTTTAGCTTACAACTGTGTCTAAGACACAGGTCAAGTCATAATCTAAAAGGATTTAAAAAACTGCTAAGCCTAGGATGCAATAGCTAACAATGGGAGAATTAACTACCAAAATTAGGCTTAACAGCTTAAAAAGGTTGAATCGATATGCGTATTTAATGTCTATTCTTATTTGCACCTTCATTTAACGGTAAACATATTTAAAAACAATATGTTTACCGCAACTATTCAACAGCTATAGTTAAGTTTTTACTCCTTTAAAAACCCTATAATTGCCTTAATATCGTCCTTATTCATCGGATATTTAGGCATAGCTGAAGCCGCATTGTTAAATTTCGGATCTATTAGTTTTTTAAAAACAAACGACTCTCCTTTACTTGCGACGACTCCATCTAATGCTGGACCCAACTTACCACCTTCTCCCTTGATTTGATGACAGCCTTGACACCCAAATTGGGTAACCAATTCCTCTCCCGACTTTTTTGGGGCATTTGGTTTTGTATACTCTTCAGCATGTCTAACATCCGCTGTCAATGTGCTGGCTAAAAAGGCTTCTACAGCAAGTGCTTCTTTGCCAGTCATATGCGCTTTCGCTCTCATATGAGGAATAACCACTGACCACTCTTTCTTAGAATACTCTTCAGCGGGACGTGCATTGTGACAACGACCACAATTTTCACTATAAACCTTAGCTCCTTTTGCTACTAAAGAAGGATCATTGACGTGTTGTGCCTTAATAGAAAAAGCACTCGTAGTTAATACAATAATTGTGAACACAAAATTTATTGATTTCATAATGGTTCTCCTTAAAATCCGAAAGCTAGTTGTAAGAAAATTCGGTCATCAGGTACGGATGTATGACTCGCTTCTTCGTTTTCTATTGAAGTACTTTCCGCACCTAGTTTTAATACTGCACTAGGTTCTAACCAATAATTTACACCGTAGTAAATTCGACTTCCGGTTTTCCCTCCATCTTCTTCAAAATCATGTTCAATACTGCCATCAAAATCAGATTCAATATCAGAGTAACGTACAACAAATTCAACAGGGTTTAACCACGACTTACCTAGTTGTCTAGCCTGCCAGGTTCCTTGAATGTACCAACCACTTTTATCGAAGTCTTTTACCCACTCTTCACCATGGCCTTCTTCTTCGCCCTCGTCTTCACCTTCTGTTTCCGCTGTAGAACCAAAAATTTCCCCTCGAACACTGGAGTAACTTCCAATCCAGTTAAAGTCTATGTTATATGCGCTATAATTTAGATCTCCATCGTCACTATACGCCCCACTATAATAAGACATCCCTATCTCCCATTCAGGTAAAAACGCATAAGCGATTCTTCCCCCTAATGCCATCGAGTCGTTGTTGTCACCTTTTTTAGATTCTATTTCTACACCGCCACCATGGTCACCGGCTTCCTGCCGGGGACCACTTACTGCATAAAAGTCGGTAAATATTCGCCCTGCATCACCGAGGTCCCAAGTATTTGAAACGTTAACACCAGTATCATTCATGATATAGGTAACGCCAGCTAAAGAACCATTACCTCCATGTCCACCATAGATACCAGGATTACTTGCGGCCTTATTAATCCAACTAGGATGAATGTTGGCAGCAAACTGCCCAAAAGGTAGTAAAAACTTACCCGCAGTAATAATGGTATTATCATTAAAGAAATAATGCATGTTTGCATATTCAAGCTCCGTTTCTGTTTCGCCTTCAGCATTAGTGCTAAATTCTAACTCTGCTTCGATATGAATCTTTTCAGATAATTGAAATAAGAAAATAGGAACAAATCGTGCAACTACGTTATTTTGAATATCATTGCCGTCTTCATCTTTCATATTTGGCTGGTCTATATAAGTTACGTCACCGTAACCAGCCAATGCTAAACGACCAATATCTAAAGCAGAACTTTCTTGTGCGGTAGCAGTTGTCATCAAAGACATTGAAATGGCTGCTGCAACGTAAGCGTCCGAGCAACGACACCTAGCAGAGTGGATTTAATTAATTGAAAATACCGTCAGTTTCTACTGGAGGTATTATGCAAAAAAGAACCCTTAATGACTGGCAAAAATTGATTGAGCAGCAACAAACCAGCGGCTTATCTATTGTCGCATTTTGTAAAGAAAACATGTTACCCACTTCAAACTTTTATAAATATCGGTCTAAGTTACAAGACGCTGCAAAAGCACCTAAATTGGTGAAAGTGCAAAACAAAGCCATTCCCCATAAAGTGAATGCCTCAATCACGTTATCTCATGGTGAAACTCATTTAACTATACCAACCTCATCTGAGCCTACATGGGTGGCTAATTTAATAAAGGCGCTGCAAGCATGAACATGTTTATTGATGTGCCCGACGTGTACCTTTGCAATCAGTTTGTCGACTTCAGAAAATCCATTAATGGCTTAGCGGCCATTGTTGAAAGTGAACTCGAACTGTCAGTGCTATCCGGTGCCGTGTTTGTTTTTTGTAATAAAAGCCGAGATAAGCTGAAGATATTGTATTGGGATAACACAGGCTTTGCCCTGTGGTATAAACGCCTCGATAAGCACAAATTTAAATGGCCGAAAAACCTCAGCGCCGACACCCTAAACTTAACCGAGCAACAATTACACTGGTTATTATCTGGGTATGATGTCATAGGGCATCAACAAATCAACATCGAAAACGCTAGCATTATTTAGATCGTCGCGGGATCAATATTAACCATCGCATTAAGCTAGTTTACGGTAAAAAACATTATAAAATAAAAGGATGAACATTGATGTTAACTGCCTTCCAGACGATCCGGCTTTGCTTAAAAAGCTGCTGGCAGAGCACGCTGAAAAATTAGCGCAAGCGACTGCAAGAAACCGGTATCTAGAGGAACAATTCCGCCTAGCGCAACAAAAACAATTTGGTAAAAGTGCCGAAGTCTTTGACGCACAAGGTGAATTGTTTAATGAAGCCGAAGACATCATTGAGCAACTTGATGAGCTTGCTACGCAAGAGATTATCTACACTCGCAAAACACCAAAGCGCAAACCATTACCCAAAGACTTACCCCGTGAGCAAGTGATTCATGACATTGCCGAAGAAGACAAGTTGTGTAACTGCTGTGGTAATGAGTTGCATAAAATGGGTGAAGACGTCAGCGAAAAGCTCGACTTCGTTCCCGCAAAGATAAAAGTCATTGAGCATATTCGCCCAAAGTACGCGTGTCGTGAATGTGATAAGTCAGGGTCGAATAACAGTATTAAACAAGCCAAGATGCCAAACATGGCCATCAACAAAGGCATGGCCACGTCCAGTTTGTTAAGTCAAATCATCACCAGCAAATATCAATATGCACTGCCACTGCACAGACAAGAGTCGATGTTCAAGCAATACGGCATTGAGCTTAGCCGTAAAACCATGAGTGACTGGGTACTCGCATCCGCTACCTTGTTTGAACCGCTGATACAACGACTGAAACACGCGTTACTTAAACAGCCTGCGATACATGCCGATGAAACGACGGTCAATGTGGTCAACGCCGACAAAGTAAAAAGTTACATGTGGCTATATTGTACCGGCACGGATTCGCCATCGGCTATAAATAAACACAACTCAATGCCAAACATTGTGCTTTACGACTATCAAAATAGTCGGGCAGCTTCCTGTGTGGTTAATTATCTGGATGGCTATTCGGGCTATTTACAGGTTGATGGTTATCAAGCGTATGCACAAACGCAATCAACACTAGTTGGTTGCTGGGCCCATGCACGTCGTAAATTTATAGAAGCAAAACACGTGCAGGGTAAAAACAAGACAGGCAAAGCCGACGTAGTCTTGAGTCTTATTCAAAAACTGTACGGCATTGAATCAAAACTCAACGATAAAACACCAGAACAAAAGCATGAAATAAGGCAAGAGCAAGCGAAACCTATTATCGATAAACTGCATAAATGGCTAGAGCAAAACCAGCCACGTTTAGTCGGGAAAACCAAGTTAGCAGAGGCAGCAACCTATCTCGCTAATCAATGGCATAAACTTATAGTTTATCTTGAAAATGGTCAGCTTAATATCGACAATAACCGCGCCGAGCGCGCTATCAAACCATTTGTTATTGGCCGTAAGAACTGGATGTTTAGCCAAACCTCACGCGGCGCAATAGCAAGCGCTCACCTATACAGCATCATCGAAAC
>NZ_AUTH01000011.1:0-83759 GCF_000497975.1 Pseudoalteromonas sp. TB41
TGTAGTGGTCAATAAAATTTGGCCACAGCTTTAGAATCTTGGTATCTAACCTCAGATTCATTTGGCGCTAAACCGGCATTATAATGATGTGGCCTAACGTTGTTGTAATACCCGTTGATATAATCACTCACACTATATTTAGCATCTTTAAAGTTTTCGTATCCAACCTTTGGCATCCACTCCGTTTTAAAGCTTCTAAAAAATCGCTCCATTGGCGCATTATCCCAACAATTTCCGCGCCTGCTCATACTTTGTGTAATTTTATAGCGCCATAAACGTTGACGATATTTTAAACTTGTATAATGACTACCTTGGTCTGAATGAAACATCAGTCCACTTGGCTTACCTCTGCTTTCATACGCGAGTTCAAGCGCTTTTAGCGTTAAGTTAGTATCTGGCGACAACGACATTGCCCAACCAACGACTTTACGTGCAAACAAATCAACAACGACCGCTAAATAGGCCCAGCGATTGCCTGTCCAAATATACGTCACATCACCGCACCACACGGTATCTGGCTCAACAACATCAAATTGTCTATCAAGCAGATTTGGAATTTCAAGGTGCTCATTACCACCGCGTTTATATGAATGTTGAGGTACTTGGCAGCTTTCAAGCTTTAATTTAACCATTAGCTTAGCAGCACGATAACGACTCAATTCAAAATCATTGTTCGTTGCTATTGCCGCGATTGTCCGCGCCCCAGCTGAGCCGCCGCTCATTGCATGTATGGCTTTAACTTCAGCTTCTAGCCTTATTTGCTCTGGCGTCGGCGTTGTATCCCGTATAGCCCAATATTTATAGCTGCTACGATGCACATTGAATACGTTACACAGCACGCTAATTGGGTAACGCTCTCGTTGATTTAGTTTCTCAATTAACGAGAATTGTTCAGGGAGTCGGACATCAAGAGAGCGGTAGCCTTTTTTAATATATCCTTTTCTAATTTAATGCGTTGGATTTGCTTTTTAAGTTCGCGGATTTCAATTTGTTCGGGCGTCATTGGTGAAGCAGATGGTGTCTGGCCACTCCGCTCTTGCTTTAATTGAGTAACCCACTTACTGACGGTTGATTTACCCACCCCCATCGCTTTGGCTGCTTCTTCTTGAGTATAACTTTGGTCAACTACAAGCTGAGCTGTTTCTAATTTGATTGCCGCAGAATACGTTGCGCGTTTTAATTTCGTCATTTTTTCACCCAAATTTGTATGCTTATTAGCATAACATTTCTTTCTTAATGGGTGGCCAAAATCACTGTACCACTACAATAGTGAATTTTCAAAATTTATTAAAAAAAGTCTTGATGAAGTTGTTCAATTCAGGAAACAAATTTCATCAAACAGAAATCGTTTTTTAAAAGAAAGGGAATCACAATATCAAAATAAGTTAGAAAGCATTCAATCGGAAGTTGCAGCTTTAGAAACGGAAAGATCTAAGTTTTATAAAATGTTAGATGAACTATCTGCATTCGATGCGTTAAAGAATGCTTATAACAACTTAGTTGAAGAGAAGGCTAACTTATCAGGACAGCTTTCTTATGTTGAGCAACTTGACTATATAGAAAATGCTATTGCAACTAAAAAGTCCTCTGTTAGTAAAACAGTAGCTGAAATCGTTAAAAATAAAGATAAGCTTGAGTGTGTTGTTGAAGGCATAAAAGAAGTTTTTTTAGATTTAGTTGACGGTTCAGTTGATACTGATAGTTCAGATACTAATCCTTACTTTAATATTGAAGCTAAAGCTAAGCAAAATAGTCCTCTTAAATTAACAATTGAAGTACCTAGGGGTGGGTCTTTAGGTAAAGGAAGATTCAAAATTCTAGCATTTGATATGACGGTATTTATATCCTCGTTATACAGGAATAAAAATTTACCCTCTTTCTTAATTCATGATGGGGTGTTTCATGCAATAGCTCACAAAACCAGAATTAAGTACCTCAATTACATAAATAGAAGGTTAAGCACTATCAAAGGCGCTCAATATATAGTAACTGTTAATGAAGACGAAATACTCTTTCCTGACAGTGAAGGTGTAAACGTTGAACTTGATTTTGACTTGAATGAAAGGACATTGATTACATTAGAAGATAACCCTCAATCTATGTTTCTGGGTAGGGATTTCGGTTAGTTATGGCTATAGAGCAAGGCATCTGGAAAATAGGCGATAAACCAACAAGATTAAAAACTGTAACCTTGGAAAGCGAACAACAATTGGAGGAACTCATAGTTGCAGACATTTCTATTTTAAATCCAAATTGGTTGCTTATTGGTCGTCAAGTGCGAACTGATTTTGATAAATACATTGATTTACTTGCTATAGATGCAAGCGGAAGTGTCATTATCATTGAGTTAAAGCGCGATAAAACACCAAGAGATGTCGTAGCTCAAGCACTAGATTACGCATCTTGGGTGGTCGAAATTGACGACAGTAAATTAGTTGATATTTATCATGATTACAGTACGAAATTCGCAATATCGGAACAAAGTTTGGATAGGGCGTTTGAGTCAAAATTCGGTGTTCCTTTCAACGATGTAAACTATGACGGCTCGCACCAAATGATAATTGTAGCTGCTGCATTGGATGCAAGTTCAGAACGGATCATCAACTATTTAAATGACAAAGCTAAGATACCTGTTAATGCTGTGTTTTTTACAGTATTTGAGGATGGTACAAATCAGTATTTAAGCCGAGCTTGGATGATAGCACCTGAAGAAACCCAAGATCGCGTTATTTCAAAATCAACAAAAGAGCCGTGGAACGGTGAGTTTTATGTTTCTTTTGGGCATGGTAAAGAGCGCCATTGGAATGATGCATTAAAATATGGATTTGTTTCCGAGGCCGTTGGTATTCAAATACATTAAACATGTTAGATATTGGTGATCGTGTATGGGTAAAAATTCCTAAAACGGGCTTTGTAGCTGTTGGAAAAGTCGCTGGTGAAATATCAAGAGCAGAAAACTACCGAATGGATTAAAGCAGTGCCGTTGGCTCAAGCATTTAATGAAACAGGATTGTTTGGAAATCAGAATTCAGTCTGCAAACCACAAACACCAAAGTGGTCACATACTGTTGAAAGAGTAAAAACGCATTTCAATCTTTAGAATTAATATTTTAAAAGTAAATATGAGTACTTTTTAAAACAATCTCAAATTATGAGTCCCTAGGGGACTCAATCTCCAGTGAGTCCCAAATCTCAATTTATAGTCCGTTTGTCAACAGTTAGTTTGATTAAGTATACTTCCACCGTATTTAACATAATATAAATTATAGGTAGTAATATATCTATACATAAGCAGCGCTCTATTTTAAAAGCTTTAAGTCCGCTAAGTCCAATACTAGACGGTATCGGACATTGTGTGACTTTAAACAACTATTATGGTTATTCATAGTTATCACCTTGAGGTTCCTTAATGCTTAGCTTAATATTAAAGCACAAGCCGTAAAAAACATTGAAGTATTCATATGGAATTTGTACGCCCACTCGAACCAATTTTAATTATTGATGATGTTAAACAGATCCGCGCTGATTTAAGCCAAGTATTAGCCGGTTTAGGTTTTGATGACATTATTGAGTGCGATAATTTTAATTGTGCTAAACCTCTGCTTATTGAAAAATCACCCAACGTTATATTCTTAGATGTTGATTTACCTGATTCTGAAAGCATTGAAATTTTAGAGTCGATTAACAACGAACACCCTCATGCACATGTTGTTATGTGTTCAGGCCACAATAGCTTTGAAACAGTGCAAAATACCTGGGAGCTAGGCGCAAAAGAATTTATAGCTAAGCCCTTTAACGCGCAAAAAGTTGATGCGGTAATGAAACGTTTAGAACTCATAGATTAAAGGAAATTATGCAGCACATTGTTACGACAATAATTGATGACCTATCTACCGTTATATTTGGTAAACAACAACAAATAAAATTAGCGTTAGCCTGTTTATTTAGTGAAGGCCATTTACTAATTGAAGACTTACCCGGCATGGGAAAAACCACTTTGTCGCATGCATTAGCTGCAGTACTGGGGTTATCGTATCAGCGTATACAATTTACCAGCGATTTATTGCCCGCTGATATTATTGGCACCAATATATTTAATAATAATGAACATAGTTTTTCATTTCATAAAGGCCCAATTTTCAGCCAAGTGGTGCTCGCTGATGAAATAAATCGCGCGGGTCCTAAAACACAAAGTGCTTTATTGGAGGCGATGGAAGAACACCAAGTAACAGTAGATGGAGACAAGTACCCGCTCCCTACTCCATTTTTTGTAATTGCGACTCAAAATCCATTATATCAGGCAGGTACATACCCGTTACCAGAATCACAACTAGATCGTTTTTTAATGCGAATAAGTTTAGGGTTTCCACCTAAAGATGCAGAAAAACGGTTACTGTTAAATAATCTAAAACGTGATTATTCGCAGTTACCGCAGCGAATTGAACAACATCAACTTAAGCAAATTCAAGATGCTATATCAAATATCACGCTAAGTTCGCCAGTGGTTGATTATATAATTGAGTTAGTGACTTATACTCGTGAATCTCAAACATTAACGACTTCGCTTTCCCCAAGAGCCAGTATGGCACTGGCTAAATCGGCCAAAGCGTGGGCCTATATTGAAGGCCGTGACTACGTATTACCCGAAGATGTACAGGCTGTTTTTTCAAGTGTGTGTCAGCATCGATTAGGCTTACATAGTGATGCGGGCGATACACAAATAGTTGCCATTTTAAAACATGTTTTAGTGCCCGTTTAGGTAAATGCGTATTTATAAATTTAAGCGCCCTACTCTTATTGACGATATAAAAAGCGCGATTTTAACTGCCTTATTAAAAAATAAGCACAAAAAAAATAGCATCACCTTAAAACATAATACTATTTATGTTTTACCATCCACGCTTGGCGTTTACTTTAGCGTTGTTGCATCATTAAATTTTGTAATGGGGATTAATTATCAAAATAATTTAATTCTGTTTATGGCTTATTTAATGTTTGTGATTATAATTTTTGCATTGTTATTGGGCTACAGTAATGCCAGAGGTTTAACTGTCAGCTTTAAATACGCCATTGACAGTTTTGCGCCTCAGACACCACAGCTAGTTTGGCAAATAGAAGCCGATGATCCTTGCCAATCCATTACATTGAGTTACCCCAAGGATTTAAAAAATGCGTGTTACATTACGCGCGTTAAAAATGAAGTAATAAAATGCCAATTATCATTACCTTACACCAAGCGAGGCTGTTACAAGTTAAAGCCAATAAAAATTGCCAGTAATTACCCCTTTGGTTTAGTCAGTGTGTGGAGTTATATACAACCGAATAAAGCAGTGTATGTTTATCCGTCAATAATTAAAACAACAAATCAAAAACACCAAAACTTAGTTGCAAATAATACCGATGAAGGCACTGAAAAACATAAAGGTGATGATGAATTTGAAAGTTTAATTACTCATTTGCCAGAAATGGGGTTACAGCGAATATCATGGAAGCACTATGCAAAAACACAGCAATTACTTGTAAAACAATTTAGTGATTTTAAATCAGCGGATGCACAATTCGATTTTAACTTAGTCACGGGCGATACCGAACAGCGTTTAGGGCAACTCTGTTTTTTAGTTTGCCAAGCATTTGAAAGTGATATTAATTATTCTTTAAAACTTCCTAATAAATTAATCACTACCAATTCAGGCAAGCTGCATCATCAGCGCTGTTTACAAGCGTTAAGCCAAGTCGGTAATGATAATGAATGAGATTAAAAACCATCGCGTTATTAATTTTGCTCTATCGTTTATTTATTTAGGGCTAGTCAGTTTTTTTACAGAGCACTTACCCCTGCCCTTTATTGCTATGCTTAGCGTGTTATGTGGCTGGAATATTTATTTAACAGTTAAGCAAAAGCAGAAACCCAACGCGTGGTTTGCTAATGGATTGGCCGCCATTGCATTAATTATTATGCTAAGCAGCATAGGCTTTAAAGATACCGTCGTATTGTTTGTCGCCATGCTGTTATTGTCGTGTGTTTTTAAATTATTGCAGGCAAAATCAAAACAGCATTACCAATTGATCATTACCCTTACGTTCTTTTCACTCTCAGCGGTGTATCTGTTTAGCCAAACCATTTTTACTACCTTAGTTATAAGCACCTTCTATATTTTAAACTTTGCGGTGCTAGGGTTATTAGAGTCTAGTCATAGCTTAAAACTCTCTTCAAAACAAAGTGCTAAAATTATGCTACTGGCTTTTCCTTTAGCCGTAATACTTTTATTATTTCTACCTAAACTTCCGGCATTTTGGCAACTACCTGGTCCAAAAATGGCACAAACAGGATTATCTGAACAAGTCGATCCGTTTGATATAGCAAAGTTATCAAATTCTGATGAACTGGTATTTAGAGCAAAATTTAATGGTACACCACCCCCTACGCCCTATTATTGGCGCGCTATTGTACATGATGAATTTGATGGTGCAGCGTGGAAAACATCCTCCTTTTTAAAGCAAGCGTTGATATTACCCGCTAAAAAAAGTACGAGTGAAAATGAGGCTCAGTATACGGTTATAGCTGAGCCTGCTATTTCAGATTGGCTATATGGGCTTGGTTTTTCAAGCAGTGAAAGCCCCAATGTTATTGCCAATACTTTAGGTTTATTACGTAAACAACAATATAAATCCAAGGTTTTACAATACACAGTTAATAGTGAACCGTTATCTAGTACATCGCTTAATAAGTCCCAACAGCGGTTTTATAGCCAATTAACTGTTAGTAATAATCAAAAATCTCAGCAGTTAGCGCAAAAATTAAAAAATAATAGTGCCAATGCCGATGAATTTTTTAATCAACTTTTAAGCTATTTTTCGAAAAATGAATTTAGCTATACACTAACACCTACACCCATGCGCGGCGAAAATACGCTCGATCAGTTTATGTTTAATAATAAACGCGGCTTTTGCGGGCATTATGCCAGTGCCGCCGCCTTTATTTTTAGAAGTGCAGGTATTCCTGCGCGTGTTGTCAGTGGCTATTTAGGAGGCGAGCTAAATAAAAACAGTGATTATATGACTATTCGTCAATACGATGCGCATGCCTGGGTTGAAGTATATACCGGCGCGGGTTGGAAAATATTTGATGCCACAGCGGTTGTCGCACCCGAGCGGTTAAACGGCTCCTTGTCACAAAGCACCACCCTTAATGACGAATTTAAAAATAATATTAACTTTGGACTCGTTAGTTTAAGTAACTATGCCGCCATTAATTGGCTTAGACTTGAATTAGAAAACTTAGATTATCAATGGTCTAGTTGGGTACTTGGGTTTGATAAAGACAAACAACAAGATTTGTTTGCTACCTTATTTGGTAATAAGTTTATTTGGCTGGTGCCAATTGGGGTTATTATTATTTTAATTTTGAGTTTTACGGCTTACTTTATTTATTTAAACAGACCTAAAGCCTCAANAACAACCGCCACTGGTCAATGAGTATTATGAAATTATTCGTTGGGCTAATAAACACGCGATTAGCTATCCTGAAAATGCCACGCCAACCCAAACTTTAGAACATATTAGCAATCAAGCGCCCCATGCAGAGCAACAAATAACCGCTTTTTGTGAGTTATTTAAGCAAGTGCGCTATGCAAGGCATCCATTTACTAAAGAACGTAAAAATCAGGCTAAAGATCTGATAAAATTAATTAAATCTACAAAACAGAGAAATCTATGAACGCAGTAATTATCGGCGTTATTTTAATGCTTGGACTCACTTTAGTCCGTGTAAATGTGATTGTTGCAATGACGATAAGTGCACTGGTTGCCGGATTAACCGCTGGCATGGGATTGAAAGAAAGCATCGATGCATTCAATTCAGGATTATCGTCAGGTGCCGAGATTGCTTTAAGTTATGCTATGTTGGGCGCATTTGCCGTGGCAATTTCTAAGTCAGGCCTAACACGTATTTTAGCTGCGAAGTTATTAGCTAAAGTTAATGCACAAACAGGTTCGAGTGAAACCCTGCTCAGCTATTTTATTCTGTTTATTATTTTGATTTGTGCTATTTCTTCACAAAATTTAGTCCCTGTTCATATTGCGTTTATTCCTATTCTAATTCCGCCGCTATTAGTGGTATTTAACAAATTGCGATTAGACAGACGCGCTATTGCTTGTATTTTAACCTTTGGTTTAGCCACCTCGTATATGGTACTCCCTTATGGGTTTGGTGGAATTTATTTATACTCAATATTACATAAAAACCTAGTGGATAATGGCCTTGAAATAGTCAATACCAGCGTACCTTTGGCGATGATTATTCCTGCTATTGGCATGTTCGTGGGGTTGTTAATTGCGCTGTTTATTACTTATAGAAAACGCCGAGAATATACAAATACCACCCTTACCGTTGAGAGTAAACAAACAGAAATTGATAACCCCAAAAAAGTAATGATGGTTGGTTTATTTGCTGTTGTTGCGTCGTTAATTGCTCAAAATGCCAGTGGCTCTATGATATTAGGCGGCCTAGTTGGTGTGGTTATATTTAGTGTATTCGGTGTGGTTAAGTGGGAAGAAAACGGCGACGTATTTAGTAAAGGCGTGGCAATGATGGCCATGATTGGTTTTATTATGATCTCAGCACAAGGTTTTGCCGCGGTCATGAAAGAAACTGGGCACGTAGCCAGCTTAGTTCACAGTAGCGCCGCTATTTTTGATGGTAATAAGCCGATGGCTGCGGCTGTAATTTTATTAGTGGGCTTATTCATAACGATGGGAATTGGCAGCTCGTTTTCAACGGTACCTATTATTGCCACCTTATTTGTTCCTTTATGTTTAGAGCTAAACTTTTCCGTAATGGCAACCGCTGCTCTTGTTGGTACTGCTGGTGCATTAGGTGATGCCGGCTCCCCTGCCTCTGATTCTACATTAGGGCCAACTTCCGGCCTTAATGCTGATGGTCAGCACGATCATATTTGGGATTCAGTGGTACCAACCTTCATTCACTTTAATTTACCGCTATTGGTATTCGGCTGGATAGCCGCCATGGTACTTTAATTTTTAAAAGGTGTGCTTTGTGCACGCCTTTTTATTTTGAAATTTACACCCTCCTTTTTACTGATTATCCCAAACAAACATTAATGCTAAGTTTGCAGCATTAAGAAATATAGTATGATGTGTTCTTATTGTGCTTTAATATAAGCACCTAGTTTGGTGCTTATATTAATTTACTATTTCGCGTTATAACTCAAAGCCATGTAGCATTTTATCGCATACTACCGGTGTTGGTCTGTGGTTATCATCCACGGCAACAAAGGTAAAACTACCCGTAATAGCAGAATGCTTATTATCTTTGTGCATGGTTTCTAGGAATATTTCAACATCTACCTTTAGGCTGGTATTCCCTACATGCGACACTTTTGAGATTAATTCGGCAAATGAACCTGCCGGAATAGCCTCTTTAAAATCTACCCTATCAGATGAAATAGTCACTAATGGCTTACGGCAAAAACGGGTAGCTGCTATAAAAGCAACCTCATCCATCCACGCTAATGCATCACCACCAAATAACGTATTGTGGTGATTAGTACGCCCAGGAAATACCGCTTTTGTAACCGATGTGGTCGAATCTTTTATACGCTGCGCAATAATTGCTTCGCGCTCTACTTGAGTCATAATCTCTACTTTTTGTTTGCTAATGTGTCTTGCATCAATAATGCAGGGTCAAGGCGTTCACCTTGCCAATTAAATCGCCAATCTAAATGTGGGCCAGTTACTCGCCCTGTCGCCCCTATTTCAGCCACTTTCATACCTTGTGTAATTTTATCCCCCACTTTTACATCTAGCTTGCTTAAATGAATATAAGTCGAGGTAACACCGTGACCATGATCTAAAATTAATGTGCCACCTGAGTAATATAAATCTGGCTCAGCAAATACCACGGTACCGCTGATCGGCGCATACACAGGAGAGCCTGTTTTATTTGCTATGTCTAAACCAAAGTGTGGTCTGCGTGGTTCACCATTAAAGTAACGCTGGCTTCCATAAACACCTGAAATACGGCCCTCGGCAGGCCTAAGCACAGGCTGTAAAAAGTACTCTAGGTCAGAGTTAACAGCGCGCGCTTTTCTTACCGCGACCGCTTCCCGACTAATACGCTCACTGACCGCTTTTGGTGGCGACACATATTTTTTTGCAACACCGGTTATTTTATCGATGTTGTAGTCACGAAGGGTTATAACTAAATTTTGGCTGTGGCTTTTTCCACTCTTATCAACCCATGATAGTGTGTGGTTTGGTTTGGCATCACGACCAAAACCAAATACAAATAAGCCAGTATCAGATAGCTTTAACGGCTTACCATTTAAGCTAACCGATTTTGCGTTATTTAATTGCCCTGTAACCAAGCCGCCTTGAGTTAAATGCCCTTTTAGTTCAACTGCCAAAGCACTAAAACTAAATGATGCAATTAACGCTGACACTAATAAGGATTTAAGCATAACTAATTGACCCCTTGCCGACGCCTTCATAAGCGGTAATTTTTACGTCTTTTTCTGGATGCTGCAGTTTTACTTGGCCGGCAATATACTCTGCAATACATTCTACTGTGGTATCTATTGGTAAAATGTCGCAACGCGATTCGCTAATAGCCATTTCAAAATAACCTTGCGCGGCTGTATATGCAAAACACACGTCATCCTCTTTGGCGATAATGTGTTTTAATTCAGAGGCGCTGATTTGATCTTCGCTGGTAGCTAAGTAAATATCTTGCCATTTATAAGCCCACTGTTTTTGTAAACGAGGCATAGAGATACCACCTAAGCTGATCCCTATTTGTGAACGATGGCCATGAATAATGCGCTGGCAATTACCATCATGCTTTTTAAGGCCATGGCTGTAGTGGTAGTAAAAACTTTGGTTGTGCTCAGGCTTTAATACCAGTTCAATTTTTTCAATATTATCAGGAAGCTGTGGCAGTATTGTGGCAACTAAATACTCTGTAACCGACTCAATGGTTATCTTATCGGTATCTATCAGGCAAAAAGCTTGATGAGGCGCACTCATTGCAAGGTGCTTATTCTCACCAAATGTACAATCTAATGTTTTATGATCAGCAAATTCATTAACGCTACCGTTTAGGTTATTTGGAACAGCTAAACGGTGATCAATACACTCATCAATAATGCCTTTTATTTGCTTTTTAACTAAGCCAAAGTCTAAAACCATAGACTCTTCATTTAGTTTGCCATGTAAAGTCAAATCAACAATCCAACTTTCGCCAACTGCACCGCGTTTATTGCATAAGTAAGAAAAATCAATCACAGTGAGTGAGTTAACAAAAAGGGTCATAAATTTCCTTTAAACTGATTAAAAGTCAGCCCTAATTATAATGATTTCTGTTAGTAATTGCGCGGTTTAATCATACTAAAATCAGTTGCATTGACTGATTGGCTATATTTAAACCATTTTTTAACTGCTCCGAGTTGTTTAGCGTACAAGTGTACGCTAAAGTACGGGGCAATTTCTAAGCAAAGATAAAGTGTTATGGAACCTAAAAATAGCTATACAAAAGAAGATTTGATCCTTTGTGGTCAAGGTGAAATGTTTGGTGAAGGAAATTGTCGTTTACCAAGTGACAACATGTTAATGATGGATCGTATCATTTCAATTACCGATGACGGTGGTGAACATGGTAAAGGTCAAATAGTTGCAGAGCTAGATATTGACCCTAGCCTTTGGTTTTTCGACTGTCATTTTAAAGGCGACCCAGTAATGCCTGGTTGTTTAGGCTTAGATGCTATGTGGCAACTTGTGGGCTTTTTCTTAGGTTGGTCTGGTGGTCCTGGTCTTGGTCGTGCATTGGGTGTAGGTGAAGTTAAATTTACTGGTCAAATATTGCCAACAGCTAAAAAAGTAACCTACCGTCTAGACATGAAACGCGTTATTAAGCGTAAATTGTTTATGGGTATGGCTGATGGAACCGTAGAAGTAGATGGCCGCGTGATCTACGAAGCAAAAGATTTAAAGGTAGGCTTGTTCCAAGATACCAGCGCGTTTTAATTTTAACGCACGCAACAAAAAAGCCTCTAACTAGAGGCTTTTTTGCTTAAATTCGTTGTGAGTTTATGTTTTATACATATTGCGATTTTCTATTGCCTCGCGCCAACCACCAAGCCACTCAGACTTAGGATCAACTTGTTGATAAGGGCAGTGCTCTTTTGAGCGACCAGCTAAACCAGCTTTAAAACCTTGAGAATGAGCTCTTTCTAAACGATCTCTTTTCTGTCTCTTCATCGGTAAAATCCTCACCTTTATATTTATATTTTTGTAGCATTAAATTCATCTACATTTAATAAATAGCCAACAAAAATGTTAAATTCAAACACAAAATACAATTAATTTGTTTGACTTTAACTAAGCTGCTGATGCAATGATAAATTAATTTAAAAATAATTTTATTGATCAACTATAACCAATTTAACTTTATTAAAATGTTCCGATACATCGGTTCAAAACACATAAGTGTCATATTTGTGACTAATAATATCCCCTTAAGTTCCCAATTAATTTGTAATCAAAAAATGAACGTCAGAGCTGTTTTAAAAACATCCCAAATAAAAGCTTGATTAATTAAAACCGATCGGTCTAATATAAAGCATGAACAAAACACCAGCAGTTGCAACTAGGCGTGGCCGCCCACCCAAAATAGCCAGAGACAGCGCAGATACAAAAGCGCTGCTCATTCGTGTGGGCTTAGAAACCTTAACTGAGTTTGGCTTTAGTGCCACCGGGCTCGACACCATATTAAAAAAAGCAAAAGTACCAAAAGGCTCTTTTTATCATTACTTTAAAAGTAAAGAAGCCTATGGTTTGGCTCTTGTTGATGCCTACGACGATTTTTTTATAAATAAACTTAAATTTTACCTAGAGCAATCTGAAGTCCCCGCACTTGAGCGCATTGTTAATTTCACACAAAGCGCAATTGCTGGAATGCAAAAGTATGATTACAAACGCGGGTGCTTGGTGGGTAACTTAAATCAAGAGCTTAATCATTTAAGTGACGACTTTAAAACTCGTTTAATGCAAAGCTACATCGCTTGGCAACAACAATTAAAACGATGTTTAGATTTAGCCCAGCAGCAACAAACTATTAATCCACACATTAATACCGAACAAATGAGTGAATATTTTTGGGTGGGTTGGGAAGGCGCAGTAATGCGAGCTAAACTAACCCAATCAAGTAAGCCACTTACTTTATACACAGAAATGTTTTTACGCGCATTACTCAGTTAATGCATTTTTTATTACTAATTTAAAGACGATCGGTCTAAAAGGAAATCTAATGAGCAATTCTATCAAAGCTATTGTTATAGATAAGCAAGACGACAACTACACTGCAGTCCTAAGCACCATAAACAGTGACGATCTACCAAACGAAAATGTATTAATTGATGTGCTTTACAGTACCTTAAATTATAAAGATGGCTTAGCCATCACGGGTAAAGGGCCTGTTGTACGTAGCTTTCCTATGGTGCCGGGGATTGATTTAGTGGGTACAGTGACTAGCAGCGACAGTGCTGAATTTAAAAGTGGCGACCACGTTATTTTAAATGGTTTTGGTGTTGGCGAAAAGCACTGGGGTGGCTTATCTCAAAAAGCGGCATTGAGCAGTGATTGGTTAATTCCCCTACCCGCTAACTTATCACCTAAACAAGCTATGCAAATTGGTACTGCCGGTTATACGGCAATGCTCAGTGTTATTGCACTAGAAAAGCAAGGCGTTACTCCCGAGTCAGGTGAAATTTTAGTGACCGGTGCTAATGGTGGCGTAGGCAGTTTTGCTATTTATTTACTAAGCCAGCTAGGTTATCAAGTCACCGCTGCAACAGGTCGTATGGAGCAAGCAGACTATTTAAAATCATTAGGAGCAACTAATGTAATTGATAGAAATGAGTTTTCTAACCCTGGTAAACCTTTGCAAAAAGAACGCTTTGCTGCAGCTATTGATTCTGTAGGTAGTCACACACTTGCAAATATTTGTGCATCACTTAAATATGGGGGGGTTGTTACTGCTTGCGGGCTTGCTCAAGGTATGGACTTACCGGCCTCGGTTGCACCATTTATTTTACGTGGGGTTTCATTAATGGGCATTGATAGCGTTATGCGCCCTAAAGCGGATCGTGTTGAAGCATGGGATCGTTTAGCTTCATTAGTTAATGCCGATTACTTGGATAAAATTTCAACTGAAATAAATCTTGATCAAGTCATTGAAAGCGCCGAGCAACTAATGCAGGGCCAAATTCGTGGTCGTGTAGTGGTTAATTGTCAAAGTTAAGCATTTTTGCTACTAAACTCTCGTTATTAAATTTATAATGTTCGCTGATTTTTTAATAACGAGAGAACACCTATGAGCAACCAAGAACTTTTCAGTAATAACCCACTGCAAGGCGTTAAATTAGAGCAAGTGGTTGAAGAACTGGTTGAGCAATATGGGTGGGAACTCCTGCATGCCTACTTACAACTTAACTGCTTTAAAAATAACCCTGACATTAAATCTGCAGTTAAATTTTTGCGTAAAACCGAGTGGGCACAACAAAAAGTAGATAATTTCTATTTGTACCGCCTTAAAAACTTACCTCGCCCAGATGACGTACAATACGAACTGCCTCCACGCGACCGCATTATTCCTGAAGGCGATAAACCAGGTGAGCCTTGCGAGTTAAGCTTTTCTGATGCAAAACGTATTCAAGAAAAAAAAGCAGCAAAACAACGTGCGCGTACCCGTAAGCAGCGTTCAAATTCAAGTAACCCGTGGGGTAACTAATACGTATTTTAGGCAAGAGTTAACAATAAACGTTAGCTCTTGCGTTACTGCAAACTGTAGTCATTAATAACCGCGGTATTTCCAAAAGTCGTCTTCAGTTTTAGTTTTTTCATTAATAAGATTAAATGTTTTATCCGCAATGACTTTCCCCGCTAAAGATAAGGTCATACGCCAGACACCTATTTTATCCTCAATAGGCACCCATACCGTATCGCCTAAATAAAACGACCAGTCGTTGTCTTTAACATATACAGTACCCTCAAAAGGCAGCATCACTTCGCCATTGGTATCTATAATACCTGGGTGGTAAATACAAAAATGTAGTTTTTCGCCTTTGGCTTTTTTAATATTAACTATCAGACCAAATTCTACATCAAGTTCTGCTTTGACTTGCGTAGTGAATTGAGTGATTTGCGGTAGTGATTTACTGTCTTTGTCCCAGTGACTATATATGCCGAAACTTTGTAATGTAATTTGTGGTTTAGATTTTGCCATTGAACTTTCTATTTTTGTACTTTCAATTTTTAAACCACCAGCTTAAGCGAGCGGTTTATTAATTAAGTAGTTGCTTTGGATTTTTAGGGTAATAATTGCTTGGTTGTTGTTCACATAAACCAAACTCACGAGTGTTTTTATAAGGTAACTTCATAAAGCCAGCCACCCCCACGTCGGTAATATTTACCGCGTATTGCATAAGCTTATTTAGTAAACGTTTAAATTCTACTTCTTTGCTGGCATCAAGTAATCTGTAGTAATGATGAATTTTCATTCTATCTGGCAGCGCTTCAAAAATAATACAGCCGGTATGATGTATCTGGTTTAGCTCAAATACACATTTAATCACTTTTTTAGGCAGTTGCAGTTGCTCATCGGGGTCTTTACCATCTTCAAAATATGAATGCGGACGGGTTACATCGCTGGCTTTTACATTAACCACTTCATAATCAAGCTCAGGTAACTGGTTAAATTTAAACGCGCCAGTCCCATCACGTTCTAACTGAATTGTTTTGCGGGCATCAAATAAACAGCACTTAAATAAGCCTTTTTGGCTAATAGCCTGGGCTAACATTACTGTGTTGTTTACTGCATCGGTGAATGCGGTTGCGAGGGTCTCGTCATGCATGATGAGTGACGATTCAACATACAAAGATTCATCTTTCCAATGAAAGCTGAGCCCTCCTACTACAGGATATTTAGCTAGACGGCTAATAGAAGCTAAAAACGCTTTTTCAGTATCCCCAGTATCAAATAAAAATTCTTTATAATACCTATCTAACTGAGCATCGTTTACATCGAGTAGTTGTTGTTTATGATCAGCTTGGCGTAAAAACTGTTTTCTAGAGCTATAAACTACGGTTTCGGGTTCGGGGTCTTGGCTAAACCAAAACGGAATTGCCGCTTTAGTTTCTGTTTTTGGTAGTTGTGGTAAATACGCTTTTGCCATGGTTTCTATGTTACGCATAAAATAGTCACCCGCTTTGTCCCTTACACTTCGCTCTTTTGAAAGCATGCCATCAATAACGTTTGCCAGCTCCTTAGGTAACATTAAACTACTGGCCGGTATAGCCTGAGCACCAAATCGGCAAGACTGCGCTGAGGCAAGTGCATATAGCGTTGATGCAACCCCCTGCTCATCAAAACGAGGGGATGACTTTTCACCCGACATTTGCGCATCACCTATAAAATAAACATCACCCATTCGTGCGTTAGTGGTACTTAAATCGCCGGACATTAAATCCATAAAATTACTGGCAATTGGGTTCCCTTGTTCATCTACTTGGGCATATACCGAACTCCCCCAGTCAACCAATGAAAGCTGCTTTTCATTTTCATCCCACACCAAGTTAGAGGGTTTAATATCACCATGTACAATAGGCTGCGGGCTTAAACCATTTTTATGACGACGTAAATCAAGCAACACATTTCTTAATTTAACCGCTAAGCTCATTATTTTGGCGGCCGGTAAGCGCCCTTGCTTTAGTGATACTTTTTCAAGGTCTTCACCAATGGCGCGCGCCATCATCAAAATACCTTGTTTTTTTATTCGCTCAAAGCCATAAAATGTTGGCACTAAGGGATTTTTGATTTGCGAAAGCATATACGCTTCATCTTCAAGACGATCACGTACACTTTGCGCGAGCGTAATTCTAGAAAACTTAAACACCCAAGGCAGGCCATGTTCATCATCCCCTGCAAATACAAACCCAAATGCCCCTGAGCCAATCATTTCTACCTTTTTATACCCAAGCAAAGTGAGCTGTTTAATACAAATATTAAGCCATTGGCGGTGTTTTTTTGCATCACGATGTGACAGCAAATAAACCGACTGTTCTTCGTTGATATAAAAATTGCGAATTTCTTTAGCTTTCAATGCGGGTTCTCTAGGTTAGTTGTTAAAAGCGCAGTGTTACCTTTATATTTGATAGTAACGCGAGCATTGTGTTAATTAAACCTTTAAGCATCACAATATGTTTATCAAGCCGTTATGTCATGATATTTAGTCATGATTTAGACATATATCGCTGTTATTTGCTATTTCGCCGTATCCTACTTAACCACAGCATCGTAAATAGGGTAAAACACACCTTTATATTATTCTTAGGTTAAAAAATGAAACGTATTATAAAAGCCTCTTCAATCGCGCTTGCTCTGAGTATGTGCATGAATGCCCAAGCCGCAGACTTTAATTTTTCTTCAAAAGTGAACAGCGATGCAAATACGCTGGTTGTATTTTATAGCCAAGATGGAAATAACAGCCAATTTAAAGCGCTCGACAAGCAGTTCGATGGCCAATTGAAACGCGTTATTGATATAGAAAATTTTACCGGCGATTACGCTAAAGTGGCACAACTTGTTGCGCCAAGTAAAAGTAACTACAGCCGCGTTTTAGTCGTAGGTACTGGTAATACAAGCGAGTTTGATAAAGCAAAAGCAGCTAAGTTAGGCGGTAATATTCACGCTCAACTAGTTAAAGCCAAAGTAGGCACTGCAAGCGTTGTATTTGAAGATGTAACCGGTGTAAGTGACAATGCATTACTTGCTGCTAACTTTGCCCATGGTGCAAACTTACGCGATCATCGTTTTGAAAACTATAAAAAAGAACCAAACACTGAAACAGTTAGCTACACATTTGATGTTGATAACACCAAGCAAACTCGCAAGCTTTACACCCAATTAGAAAGCATTCAAGCCGGTGTGTTTTTAGCCCGCGATTTAACCTCTGAAGTCGCTACCGAAATGACACCTGTTGATTTTGCTAATGCGGCAAAAGAATTATCATCTTTGGGCGTAACCATCAAAGTATTGGAGCCTAAAGAAATAAAAGAACTGGGTATGGGTGCATTAGAAGCTGTTGGCCGAGGTAGCCAGCAAGGTGCCCGTTTAGTGGTTGCCCATTATAAAGGGTCTGACGATGCCCCTATTGCCCTTGTTGGTAAAGGCATTACATTTGACTCAGGTGGTTACAGTATTAAAACCGGTGCATCTATTGCACGTATGAAGTCAGACATGGCCGGTGCTGCTGCAGTGCTTGGTACAGTTAAAGCAATGGCGTTAGCTAAAGCTGACAAAAACGTTGTAGCCGTTATGGGTATGGCTGCGAATATGGTATCGCAGTTCGCTGTAGCTCCTGGTGATGTTGTTCGCACCGCTGAGGGCTTAAGTGTTGAAATTTTAAATACCGACGCCGAAGGCCGCTTAGTATTAAGTGATGCTATGTGGTATGCACGTGAGCACTACAAACCAGAAATTATGATTGATGTTGCAACACTCACCGGTTCAAAAATCCGTGCTGTCGGCAATGAATACGCGGCAGTGTTCTCAGATGACGATACGCTAGTATCTCAACTAACGGTAGCCGGTAAACAAGTAAACGAAAACCTATGGCGCCTACCTTTAGGGTATAAAGATATGTTGGAGTCTGACATAGCTGATTTAACAAATGTGGGGTCAGGTGGCCCAGGCGCAACCACTGCTGCCACTTTCTTAGAGCATTTTGCTGGCGATACCCGTTGGGTGCATATCGATATTGCAGGTAATGCCTTAGTGAAAAAAGGTAAAGATGAGCTTTCACCAGGGGGAACGGGGTTTGGTGTTCGCTTATTAAGCGAATGGTTATTAGCTAACTAATTGTTTATTAATACTAATAAAAGCGCCAAAGTAGGTTTACTACTTTGGCGCTTTTTGTACGAAAACAGTTTTATAGAGCTCAATACATCACTATTAATAAATCCTTAAAAGTGTGTTTATTATTTGATTTTGTTTGATTTATAGTCAAAGATAGAAGGAACAATTAGTAACGAGGTCAAAGGAATGAAAATAACCTACCTGTTCTACAGCATTTTTTATTTAAGCATTTGTTTTCTTTTCTATTTTGAACAGCTCTCCACCACTGCTACAGCAATTATAGTGCTGTTATCTGCAATTTTTTATATAAAACCAGCAAAATCTGAAACAGCAAATGACAATTCGTCACTAGGTGCCGTGCAGTCGTTCAATAACAAAATTGCACAAAACATTACCAAAGCCACCTCAAAAAATGCCATAGGCGCAGCTGAAGTGTCATTTTATGTTGATAGCTTATCTAAAGAAATAGACGCTTGTTATAACGAGAGTGAAACTGTCGGGCGTGCCACACACGAGCTTTCACAAAATAGTACTGAACTCAGTGACAGCATGACCACTATTAATCAAGCAATGGTACAAACAGCGCAAGCCTCAAGCTCTGCCGATAGCCGCTTACAAACGGCCACCAGCCAAATTGATTCGTTATCAGGCTCTATAGATAAAGTGGCCCAGCAATTAGATTTATTATTAAAAAGTGCCAGTGATATACAAAGCATTACCCAAGTTATTCAAAACATTGCAGAGCAAACCAATCTACTTGCTTTAAATGCAGCCATAGAGGCCGCTCGTGCAGGTGAGCAAGGTCGTGGTTTTGCGGTTGTTGCCGACGAAGTGCGTAACCTTGCAAATAAAACCAATGAAGCAACCAAACAAATTGCAGACATGCTCACAGACATTAACGCCAACAGTATAAAAACCAATGAAGATATGAAGCAGGTTTCACAGCAAAGTATTTCTGTAAAATCAGAGCTAGAAAACGTGACTCAATCCTTTTTAACGATTAACCAAGATATTGGTGCCTCATCTACCGCGCTTGATAGTATGCATCAGTCTGTTTCGGCATTTCAGCATGCAACCACCCAAATAAATAGCTCAGTCACTAGCATCAGTAGTTTATTGGGCGAAGTTACTAAAAAAGGCAGTACAATTTCTCAGCAAGCGTCTTCTTTATCGCTGGGATCAGAATCAATATTTAGAGAGCTTGAAAACATAGAGTATGACGCATTCTTTAAACCAATCCTGATGTCGGCTAAACACGCCAGTAAAGCAATTGGCGAATGTTTTGAGGGTTGGATCCAAAGCGGAAAAATAACCCAGCAACAACTTTTTTCGCAAAACTATAAACCCATCGAGAATACTAATCCAACCAAGTACACAACCGATTACGATAAACTTACAGATCAATCACTGCCGGCTATTCAAGAACCAATACTGGAAAATAAAGACATTATTTTTGCAGGTGCCGTTGATACAAAGGGCTACTTTCCTACTCATAACAAACGCTATAGCCAAGCCCTAACCGGTAACTTTGAAAAAGATTTAGTAAACAACCGTACTAAACGTATTTTTAATGACCCGACAGGAATTCGCTGTGGTAGCCACACCGAAAGCTTTTTATTACAAACCTATAAACGTGATACCGGTGAAATACTGCATGACCTCTCGGTGCCAATTTATGTAAACGGTAAACATTGGGGCGGGTTTAGAATTGGGTTTAAGAGTACACATCATTAATTAATATAAAAAGGGAGACACATGGTCTCCCTTTTTATAGGTGATGTGTTTATTTTTTAGAAAACAGCATACGTTTAAAGGTGTTATCAGCCAAAATGTAATGATGAAATAATGCAGCCGCCGCATGTAAGCCTATTACGTAATAACCAACTTCGCCCGCTGTTTCGTGTATTTCTTTAATGGTTTTACCCAGCTCTTTGTTTTCACTTACCAATGGAGGCAGCTCTAAACCAAAAAATGGCACAGGTTTACCTGCCATACTTAATATTAACCAACCCGCAATTGGCATAGCAAACATAAACACATACAGCGCAAGGTGTACAAATTTAGCTAACTTATCTTGCCATTTTACAGGCTCAGGGTGTATAGCAGGTGCTGCACCACCCACTACACGCGCAACTACCCTCACGCTTACTAAAACTAAAACCGATAAACCCAACATAAAGTGCCACATTTTAAAGGCATCACGGGTTTCAGTGCCTTTATCAAATAATTCGCGAAGTTCAATACTACCGTACACAGTCACAATTAAAATAAACATCAACCAATGCAAAGCAACAGAGAGTGTATTGTAATGAGTATCTGTATTTTTAAAATTCATAATACCTCCTAATAAACGCATTAAAGTTAAAAGCTCACTTATGCATATGAGTACATGTATACAGGCTAACCTTTAATCACTCACAGTTTAATGATCTGAAACATAGAATGAGTTAATAAGTCAGTTCAATAGTTTAATGATTCTGGAATTTAAGTATTAGTTATAATAACTGAGCAAGCTTAAAATAAACTTAAATAATAGGCATAAAAAAACGGCAACCTTAAGTTACCGTTTTTTAAATTATCACGCGTTTAAACATTAATAAACCGCAGAGTATTGAGTGCGAGTGGTTTTGACTAACCAACACTTGCAGCATTGGCTCTTTTGATGTCTGAAGTCAAGATTTACCCCCTTTTGTTTCGAGGGGGTGATAATTGTTTCTAAAACTGTGTCGGCGCACGAAACCGAGTAAACTGTTAGCAGTACCGCTTTAAATTATTGTTTACTAGCGTTTATTGTAGAAATGTTTGCTTATTGTCGGCAATACAAGCTTCCACTGATTTTGGATGGTTTTCTCTATCAATAACCCAACATTCTTTGTAAATAGAGCAATAACAAAGTTCTATACTTATTAAATCATCGGCTTTGACAAGAGCTTTTGCATTCTCTCCTTTGTAAGAAACTGGGGTAATGTTGCTTTGAGGTGACAATGTGCGATTGCTAAGGTGTGATTGTCTGATATTCTGAAATGCCTCTATTTCAATCCATTTTTTTATGTATTTAGAATCATCCTTCACTTTTGCATATTTTATCAATGCAGGGCCAGTTCCATTATTACTTACACCGTAACCAAATGAATCTTTGCTAAAACTTCTGAATATTTCCAACCTTGGCCAAACTGATGCTCTTGCATATTCACGATCAACATAGGCTGAATAAATTGACGTAAAAGCAGTAACTAACCCTATAAGAAGAGCAGATAAAGCAACTATCATCTCAGGGTTTTTATACCACTTATTATTATCCATTCTTTATTATTCCTTAACTAAAATGATGGCAAATACGAAGCCATTTAAAGCCTTAAACACCGATTTGGTGAGATAGCGTTTTTTTGAAACAAAAAAGACGATAGCTTTCACAAGTGATCTTCACCCGATAAAGTTGACACCGTCCACGTTTCAATTAACTGCCGATTCAAACTCAGCAGACAATTTATATCCTAAACTTGAATGCAATCGCTGTCTATTATAAAAATAGTCTAGATAACCCTTTAATTTTGACACCTCTTTATAAAAGAACTTCACCTTCGCCGGTTTACTGTAATTATTAAATGCTTTGGCTCTTAAACCGTTTTCTAGCATTAAGCAGGCAACACGCTTTTGGCTTATGTTCACACCTTCTTTTTTAGCGAATGAAATACGCGCGGGCTACCATAGGTTTGATAATTGACATTGAACACGTACTTTATTATCAACAACAAATTAGCATCTGACAGCGCTCTAACTAACATGATGAACTAACATGACACCCACTTTAATTTAACAAGCAAAAGCTAAGTTCTTATATTTATTTTATAGGTTAATAATTTATGCTTTACGACTACGTTACTTTCGTTTCATCTAGCAAATAAGCCATTATTACACTTGAATCTAAATTCCACGCATAAAAATAACTGCATGATGCAGTTTCAACTTTTCTACTGAGTAATTTATAGTTTATGCTAATAGCCTTTCACAATTACTTGTATTAGCTCGCCGTTTTCGATTCAAATTTTCACAATAACTTGCTTGTGAGGTCGGCCTGCCAACTGCGCCGTGAAATACGAGTGTAAATTGTGTAGTGAGTTTTAACCAGTTTTCAGGAGATATATTGAGTCTTTCCAGTAAAGGAAGTTGAGTGTTATCAATATGGCCGCGTTTATCCTTTCGCATTATTCTCCCTGTTAATTCAACTAATTCAAGATACGACTTAAGCTTAAACGGCAGCCCTTTTGGCATAATTTGACTCGGCATACCTGCAAAGCGAAGTAGTTGTTTTGGCTGCTTGCCTTCTTTTGCGTATATTAAGCGTTTTTGTAAACTGGTATGGTGAGACTCTTCTGGAGTGATAGCCATCTTAGCCCTAATAGGGTTTAAATCGACGTATGCAATACACGCGGCAAGCGCCGCTTCATCAAGGAGTGCTTGTGATTTAAAGCGACCTTCCCATAAATTTATAGGGAATAAATTTGAATGCCGTTAGGCAGCCCGAAGGGTGAGCGCCATGGATGGCAGCGAATAAAACCTGCCAGTGCAGTTATCTTCTTTATTTGCTCTGCGCGCAATGTCTTCATTTAACGACCGCATAAACCAGCTAATACTTGATAAGCGCTCTCGGTATTCCTTTACTGTTTGATTAAAAAAGAAAAGTTCGGCTTTGCTTAGCTTTTCGCCTTGTATGTACTTTTGCGTAAGTACGGTGCCTTTGCACAGCTTGTGCCAGCGAATAACAATCGCTTTATCATTTAACCTATTAGCTTTCTTATCATCTACATACAACACTAAATGCGTGTACTTCAGGCATCCTGCCTTCCGCCCTCCGGGCCAGCTGCGCTGTTGTAAAATGTTCCAACATTTTGCTGGTTACTCATAACAGCATAAGCACATACGTCAATACAAAATACCTTGGTTAGTGCGAGTAACTTATCTTCAACCCACCCTTCTGCGATGCTCATACGATTGACCAATAAAATGGTCTTCACCGCACAAGAAAGCACGACGAACGCAACGTGAAATACAGTGATAATACTTTGTATCAACCAAGCTTACTTGACGCTTTCTTGCGATTGCCATAAGACACCCAGCTTTTTTCACACTGATTAAAGCCTAGTACTTAGTTCGCCAAACTGCAAAAATTAGAGTGGGTGTCAGTTTATTTATTTACTCAACGCCGCAAACACTGGCGGCGTGCTGGCGCATTTTTTGCGCCTTTGGTTTTTAGCAAAAAATGCGACAGCTTTAGCCCTCCGCGTGATTTGCCTTGTTAAGTTGCTCCATCAGTGAGCCAATTACTAAATAATCTAACTCCTAATGATCCCAACACTGCTAAACCAAATAACGAAGCAATATGTTCTGTAGGGTTAATACCAACGCTAACTAACGAAATAGCATTACCAAGTGCTATTACAATTAAAATACAGCCAACACCCGCCCAACTAGATTTCGTATTTGAGAAAAATCTAGTTAATGCTATTAGTACAAGTGCAATTACGTCAATCCAAAGTGCCCATTCTAAAACTACATCTTTCAAAACTTCCAATTTTACTACTCCATATGTGTGTGCAACTTAACAGTTTTGTCTACGACATTTGTCGCTTTATAAACCAACAAATGTCCATATATTACAATGCATTTATCTTAACCATCTAATAAACACCTGTAAATAATTAGTTAACTTTAAGTTTTTTTCTTTAATTTAGAAATACACCAAAATGGTGGAGATCAGTAATATTGGACAAGACGATAAACACTGTCCATATATACAGTTGCTTTTTTTACTAAAGATTCATGTCATGAAATCACCTTTTTTAACTATGATAGCCGAACAAATGTATCTAAAGCGTTATGCTAAAAGTACCGTTAAAGCTTATTTATACTGGATAGCTTCGTTTATTCGTTTTAACTCTATGAGGCACCCTACAACGATGTGAGATAATGAGGTCGAACTTTTTTAAATCATTTAGTCAACCAACAAAATGTTGCTTCTAATACTCAATCACAAGCCTTAAATGCGTTTAACTTTTTATTTAAAGAAGTGATTAAAAAGCCACTCTCATTATCATTAGGTTTTATTAAGGGTAAACGAGCAACTAAACTACCGGTAGTTTTAACGCAACAAGAAATAAACAATTTTTTAAAGTGTGCTCTGCGAAGCATTATTTACCCTGTGGATTACTTTATGGCAGTGGTATGCGATTAATGGAGGTACTACGTTTACGGATACATCAGCCCTTTTTCAAAATTATAAATGTCCGACTTAAAACAAAAAAAGCACAACCGAAAAGGCTGTGCTTTTTAATCAACTAACACTCATACGTTTATAAACATTAGTTTACAAACGAATACCGCCGTCTATCTCTACTACACGGCCAGTAAAAAAGTCGTTTTCGATAATATACTGTGCGGTATGGGCTATTTCAGCGGTTTCACCTAAGCGCCCTACGGGCGTTACAGCAAGCATGCGTTGTTTTGCTTCGGGCTTCATTACATCGGTCATTGCGGTGCTAATAACACCTGGGGCAATGGCGCCAACGCGAATACCAAAACGGCCAAGCTCTTTAGCCCATGTAGTGGTTAGTGCCACAACACCGGCTTTTGAGGCAGCATAGTTAGTTTGGCCAATATTACCCGCACGCGCTACGCTCGACATATTTACAATTACGCCACCTTTGCCTGATTCAATCATGTGGCTTGCAGCTTCGCGCCCTGCTAAAAATACACCTGTTAGGTTAACGTCAATCACTGATTGAAATTGATCAAGCGACATCTTCTTTACCACTTTGCCGTCTTTGGCTTTTATAAACATGCCATCGCGTAAAATGCCGGCGTTATTAATTAATACCCCAATGTAACCAAAGTCACTGTTAATGGTATTAAATACGTCTTCAACTTCGCTCTCTACGGTTACATTAGCGCTGTAGCCTTTAATAGTGCCTGTTACGCCTGCTAATGCAGATAGCTGCTCGGTTGCTTCATTTAATTGGGCTTGCGCCATATCAATTAAGGCAATATTAGCGCCCATTAAGGCAAACTTTTGCGCCATTGCAAAACCTAAGCCTTGTGCGCCACCGGTAATAACTACGGTATTATTTTTTATTTCCACAATACTTTCCTACTTCGAAAACAATTTAAAAATGGCACTAAAATCATCACTGCCTGCACCTTGGTGCTGCATCATAGTGTATAAATTTTTAGCCATTGAGCCCATTGGCGTCAGTGAATTACTTTGTTGCGCTGCTTCCATAGCAAGGCCTAAGTCTTTAGCCATTAAATCGACCATAAAGCCGGGTTTATAGTCGTTACTAGCTGGTGCGGTTTCCATAACACCTGGGCAGGGGTTATAAAGTTCTAACGTCCAGTTACGACCCGAACTTGCGCTCATTATGTCGCTGAGTACTTTTGCGTCGAGGCCGTTATTAATGCCCATTTGAATGGCTTCACTGGTGCCTGCCATTAAAATACTCAACAGCATATTGTTACATATTTTGGCAACTTGCCCAGCACCAATATCACCAGCATGGAATATGTTTTTACCCATATCGACTAATACAGTATTGGCTTTATCGAATGCAGCTTGCTCACCACCAACGATAAACGTAAGCGTTCCTGCTGTTGCACCTGCTACACCACCCGATACCGGTGCATCAACAAACGCAATACCTTGCTCACTTAGGGCATGGCCAACGTCACGTGCTGATTGTGCATCTATAGTTGAACAATCAATCACTAAGGTACTTTTACTCAGTACTTTAATTAAACCCGATTGCTCGTCTGTGCCTAAATAAAGTGATTTAACATGTTTGCTTGCCGGTAGCATGCTAATTAGCACATCAGCCTCGTGAGCACAGTCACTGGCGCTTTGCGCCGCACTAGCCCCATGATTCACAAGCTCTTTCACGGCCTCTGCACTTAAGTCAAACACGCGCACACTGTGGCCTGCTTTAACTAAGTTTGCTGCCATTGGGCCGCCCATGTTTCCTAAACCAATAAATCCTATATTAAGTTTACTCATCGCTTTACCCTTGTAAATTTAGTTGTGAAAAGTACGGCTCTAGCGGATGTTGCTCGCCAAAGCGGTTTGCAAAAAAGCTCTCTACTACTTCTTTTGGTACATCAGCTAACGATTTAAACTGCCACTGTGGCGCACCATCTTTATCGATTAGTAAGGCACGTACACCTTCTTGAAACTCGCCCACTTCACCGGCACGAACCGACATGCCCAATTCCATTTTAAAACACTCAGCTAAGTTTTTACCTTTGCTATGTTTGAGCTGCTCACTTACTAAGGCACAACTTAATGGGCAACCATGCGCCAACGATTTTTGTGCGCGTTGTAGCCATTTATCATCAGTGTTTAGATTTAAAATGTAATCTACCTGCTGCTGTAACGTGTCAAACTCGCCAAGCTTTTGAATCAAGCTTAAGTTTGCTTTTAAATTGCCTTTTGGCATACGGCTAGAGTTGTTATCTAACTCAATAAGCAAGGTACTTAGCTTGTCGTGATTTAAACTTGCTGTTTTACCCCATTTAGTATTGAGTAATGCTTCAACAAGCTCTGGGTACTTGTCGGCATTTACAAAGTGATCGGCAAGCGATACAAGCTTAGCGTCTTCACAATTTATAGATGCCGAGGTCAGCCCTAAAAACAAACCAACATGGGCGGGCATTTTATGTAAAAAATAACTGCCGCCTACATCAGGGTAAAGCCCAATAGTTTGCTCTGGCATGGCAATGCGTGATGTTTCGGTAACCACACGGTGGCTAGCACCGGCCATTAAACCTAAACCGCCGCCCATTACAATCCCGTTACCCCACACTAAAATGGGTTTGTTGTAACAGTGAATTAGATAATCGAGCTGATACTCTTGAGTAAAAAATTCTTCAACCAGTGACGTTGGTTTACCTTCGCTCATGGCTTTGTGCAAACTCACTACATCGCCACCGGCACAAAATGCTTTTTCACCAGCGCCTTTAAGAACCACTAATGCAATGTTATCGTCTTTGTCCCATTGCTGTAGTTGCGGCTCGAGTAAGCTGATCATTTCAAAATTAAGGGCATTTAACGATTTAGGCGCATTTAAGGTTGCAAAACCAATGAGTCGGCCATTGTCTGTGGTTGCCGTTTCAAATACCACGGCAGCATCAGCTGAATTTAAACGAGTAAGTTCTGTCATTAGCCATTCACCCAAATAGCTTTACGTTTTTCTAAAAAGGCGTTCACGCCCTCTTGCTGATCTTCGGTATCAAATAAACCAACAAACAGTTCACGCTCCAGTGGCAATGTATTCGCCATTGGTTGATGACGCCCTTTTTGAATCAAGGTTTTACATGCAGCAACCGACGATGGACTTTGCTCTGCTACTTGGTTTGCCAGTTTTAATGCTGCTGCAAAGCTTTCTCCTTGTGCAACCACTTCTTCTACTAAACCAATTTGCAGGGCTTTATCGGCTTTTAAGCGCTCACCGCATAAAATCATGCGTTTTGCCCAGCCCTCGCCAACAAGCCATGCTAAGTTTTGCGTTCCACCAGCACACGGTAATAAACCCACTTTTGCTTCAGGTAACGCCATTTGTGCTTGCTCTTCTGCAATACGAATATCACAAGCAAGCGCTACTTCAAGGCCGCCACCCATTGCATAGCCATTAATGGCTGCAACCGACACACCTCTAAAATTAGTTAGCGCTTCAAACGCGTCACCAAATACACGTGACATATCTGCAGCTACACCTTTATCGCCACTGGCAAATACATTGAGGTCGGCACCGGCGCTAAAAAACTTCTCGCCTTCACCAGTCAGTACTAACGCATAAATATTTTTATTGGTATTTAATTGGTTAACCGTGTCTTTAAGCGCCACTAAGGTGTCTTTCGTCCAGGTATTCGCTGGCGGATTCGACATGGTTAAAATAGCAACATGACCTTCAATAGTTAATTCAATGCTAGGATTTGACATACTAACCTCCTTATAAAACTTCGCTGGCTGATTCGGCTAAAATACGACGCGCAATAATCACACGCATAATTTCGTTAGTGCCCTCAAGAATTTGATGAACACGTACATCTCTAACATGGCGCTCAAGCGGGTATTCTTTTATGTAACCGTAGCCACCGTGAATTTGCAGCGCGTCATTACAAACAGTAAAACCTACATCGGTTGCAAAGCGTTTAGCCATAGCACAATAAGTGGTTTTTTCACTGTCGTTAGTATCAAGTTTAAACGCCGCTAAGCGCACCATTTGGCGTGCTGCTACAAGCTCGGTATTCATATCAGCAATTTTAAATTGTAGCGCTTGAAACGCAGCCAATGGCTTACCAAATTGGGTACGCTCTTTTAAATACTCACGTGCGGTATTAAGTGCCGCTTGTGCTGTACCAATAGAGCAAGTGGCAATATTAATACGGCCGCCGTCTAAACCTTGCATTGCAAATTTAAAGCCTTCACCTTCTTGGCCTAATAAGTTTGCGGCTGGAATACGCACATCTTCAAAGCTAATTAAACGTGTGGGCTGTGCATTCCACCCCATTTTTTCTTCTGCTTTACCGTATTCAACGCCTGGTGCATCTGCAGGTACAACAAAAGCCGAAATACCGCCAGGGCCGTCGGCTCCCGTACGTGCCATTACCACTAAAATTTCTGTTTCACCGGCGCCTGAAATAAACATTTTTGAGCCGTTAATAACATACTCATCACCGTCACGCACTGCTTTAGTTTTTAATGAAGCAGCATCAGAACCCGAGCCTGGCTCAGTTAAACAGTACGATGCAAGTAATTCACCCATTACCAATTGCTCAACGTATTTGTCTTTTACTGCATCGGTACCAAAGCTGGCTATCATCCAGGTTGCCATATTATGAATAGTTAACATGGCCGTTGTTGCCGTACAGCCCATCGCCAGCTGTTCAAAAATAATGCTTGAATCTAAGCGAGATAAACCTAAGCCACCGGCTTCTTCTGGGGTGTATAAACCACAAAAACCTAGCTCACCAGCGGCTTTAATTGTGTCTTTAGGAAAAATATGTTCGCGATCCCACTTGGCAGCGTGTGGTGCTAGTTCAGACTCTGCAAATTGGCGAGCGGTTTGCGCAAAGGCTTGTTGATCTTCAGATAAGTTAAAGTCCATGGTAGACCTCTTTAAGTGTGTTTTGTTTGTTGTCAGAGCATCCCATAACGGGAGTAATTAGTGAGGAGCGACAACACTGTGTGTTGTGTCCCTCTTTTTTATTAATTATTCAGTGCAATATTATTTAAGATTAATACTCATGTTTGGACCTGAGGCAATGTCATCCTCAAACCAACGAGAGGTAATAGTTTTAGTTTCTGTATAAAAACGAATACCTTGCTTACCGTATGTATGCGTATCGCCATAAAATGAGCCTTTCCAGCCAGTAAACGAGAAAAATGGCAGTGGCACAGGAATAGGCACATTAATACCCACTTGACCCACTTCAATTTCGTGTTGGAACTTACGTGCAGCTGCACCACTTGATGTAAATAATGAGGTACCGTTACCGTAAGGGCTTTCGTTAATAAGGGCGATGGCTTCTTCAAGCGTATCTACAAACATACACGCCAGTACTGGGCCAAAAATCTCTTCTTTGTACAAGTTCATCTCTTTGGTTACATCAGTAAATAACGTTGGGCCTATCCAGTTACCTTGCTCAAACCCTTCAACAGTAAAGTCAGAGCCATCAATTAAACAGGTTGCGCCTTGCGCTTTACCATCGGCAATCAATGATAAAATACGCGCTTTTGCAGCTGGTGATGTTTGCGGACCATATGCAGCGTCTGCATCATCCCATACACCTGGGCGTACACCTTCAAAGCCAGCTTTAATTTCATCAACCCAGTCTTTCGCTTGGCCAACAAATACCGCCACTGAAATACCCATACAGCGCTGACCTGCCGCACCAACTGATGCGCCTACTAAGTTATTAACTACGTGAGACTTGCTTGCATCAGGCATAATTACCATGTGGTTTTTAGCGCCCACACAGGCTTGCACACGTTTTAGGTGTTGTGTGCCTTTAGAATAAATGTATGCACCTACGCCACATGAACCTACAAATGAAATAGCGCGAACCGCTTTGTCTTCTAATAAACGGTCTACTTGCGGTTTTGTACCGTGCACAACTTGTAAAACACCCTTTGGTGCACCCGCTTCAATAAATAGCTCAGCTAAACGCATTGGCGTAAGTGGGTCTTGCTCAGAGGGTTTTAAAATAAAGGTATTACCGCACACAATTGCCAGTGGAAACATCCAAAGTGGGATCATGGCCGGAAAATTAAATGGGGTAATACCTGCACATACACCCAGTGGCTGCATATATGAATAGGTATCGATTTTACGCGCTACGTTTTCCATCGTCTCGCCCATCATTAATGATGGCGCATTAGCAGCTTGCTCAACTACTTCAATACCACGCCACACATCGCCTTTGGCATCTTCAAATGTTTTACCTAGCTCATGACAAATAATAGTGGCTAATTCATCATGGTTTTCTTTTAATAGCGCTGCATATTTCATCATAATGCGCGCACGTTCTGTAATTGGTACGTCTTTCCACGTTTTAAACGTTTCGCTGGCAGAGGCAATAGCCGCGTCCATTTCAGCGTCTGTAGCACATGGTACTTGCGCTAACACTTCTTGATTAGCAGGATTTACAACATCAATTAGTTCATTTGAAGTTGATTGAATAAATTCGCCGTTAATAAGTAAGGGTACTTGGTGCATAATTAAAATCCTATTGATTAAATTGGGTACCGCAGCGTTTTTGTTATAGTTGCTGCGGCTTTATTATTAGTTAAAGTGCTTCTACGGCCATGGCAACGGCTTCACCGCCACCAATACATAAAGAGGCTACGCCCTTTTTAAGACCCCGGTTTTTAAGTGCATGAATAAGTGTTACTAAAATACGCGCACCGCTGGCACCAATAGGATGACCCAATGCACAGGCGCCACCGTTAACATTAACTTTGTTCTCATCAAGCTTTAATTCGTTAATAGCTAGCATGGTAACCATGGCAAACGCTTCATTAATTTCCCATAGGTCAACATCGGCGGTTGTCCACCCTGCTTTTTCAAGCACACTGTTCATTGCGCCCACTGGAGCTACGGTAAATTCACTGGGTTTTTGAGAATGCGTGCTGTGAGCAACAATTCTACAAAGTGGTGTTAAACCCTCAGCTTTTGCTTTTGATTCGCTCATTAAAATCAGTGCTGCGCCACCATCTGAAATAGACGATGAGTTAGCGGCAGTAATAGTGCCGTCTTTTTTAAATGCTGCACGTAAACTTGGGATTTTTTCAGGGCGAGCATTACCAGGTTGTTCATCAATTGAAACTGTTACATCACCTTTGCGGGTTTTAATAGTATGAGGGGCGATTTCGTTGTCAAAGCTACCATTTTCTATGGCTGCGTTTGCTTTACTTAACGAACCCAGTGCAAACGCGTCCATTTGCTCACGGCCAATGCCATATTCATCAGCCGTGTCTTGAGCAAAACAACCCATTGCTTTATTGTCGTAAGCATCTTCAAGGCCATCGCTCATCATATGATCTTTTATTTCACCGTGGCCCATACGCATACCGCCACGGGCTTTAGGAATAAAGTAAGGCGCATTGGTCATGCTTTCCATACCACCAGCGATTGCTGATTCAATAGAACCCGCCTTAATTAAATCATTCGCTAACATCGCTGCTTTTAAACCCGAGCCACATACTTTATTAATAGTGGTAGCACCGGTGCTAAGTGCAAGCCCCGCTTTAAGCATTGCTTGACGTGCAGGCGCTTGGCCTAAACCGGCTGGTAATACACAGCCCATAATCACTTCATCAATTGCATCATTGCTTAAACCCGTTTGAGCAAGTGCACCTGCAATAGCTGTAGCACCTAGTTCGGTAGACTGCGCATCACTTAGTGCGCCCATAAATCCACCCATTGGGGTGCGTTTTGCTGCTACAATTACAACGCTTTCAAAAGACATAAAAAGGCTCCATTTTCAATTACCGCAAACATGTTTTATTATGTTTAGCTTAATGTTTAAACTAATCTGATAAATACGAGCATACATAAAATTTACGTTTACGCCAACGTAAATCTAAAATCAACTTTCTAATTAGTGTAAAAACTGTAAAGCAAGCTTGCTGAAAATGTATTGCAACCTCCACAAATGGCTTGTAACGTTTATAAACACTCAACTTCTAGTGTAAATCCGCATTTATTTTGTACGTCTAAAGTATAACAACCAGATCGTACTTTACCTTTACGTAAACTTCACTTATATTGGTGATATTCGAATGAGGTAAACATTACAATGAAATCAGATAATCAAACAAACTTTGCAAATTCAGCCAATGAGCCGGCTAAAAACGAACAAACTTTTAGTATCAGCGAATTAGCGAAAGAATTTGATATTACCACGCGCTCTATTCGCTTTTACGAAGACCAAGGGCTTATATCGCCAGAGCGCAACGGCCAAACTCGTATTTACTCAAAGCGCGATAAAGTACGCCTAAAGTTAATACTTCGTGGTAAACGTTTAGGGTTTACCTTGGCTGAAACCGGTCGTTTGTTTGAACTTTATGATGCAGACAAATCAAGCGCTAAACAGTTAGTTACTATGCTTGACCTCATCAGCGAAAAAAAGGCCGACCTATCTCAACAAATGGACGACATTAAAGTTGTACTAATGGAGTTGGTTACCGCAGAACGTCGTTGTCGCGACACGCTTAGCAAAATAGATGAATAAAATATAATAAACGTCATCAAACACACAGGAATGAATCATGAGCACTATTTCACTATATAAAGAAATGAATTTTGGTCTTGGCGAAACAGCGGACATGATCCGCAGTCATGTTAATAGCTTCGCAAGTCAAGAAATTGCCCCACTAGCTGAAAAAACAGATCTTGATAATGCGTTTCCCAATCAACTTTGGCCGCAAATGGGTGAAATGGGCGTTTTAGGCATGACCGTTGATGAAGAATTTGGTGGTGCGGGTTTAGGTTATTTAGAGCACGTTATTGCCATGGAAGAAATTAGCCGTGCAAGTGCCTCTATTGGCTTAAGCTATGGTGCGCATTCAAACCTGTGTGTTAATCAAATAAACCGTAATGGATCACAAGCACAAAAAGAAAAATACTTACCTAAACTAATTAGCGGTGAATACATTGGTGCCTTGGCCATGAGTGAGCCTAACGCAGGCTCTGATGTTGTATCAATGAAACTTAAAGCCGAGAAAAAAGGCGATAAGTACATTTTAAACGGCAATAAAATGTGGATCACCAATGGCCCTGATGCCGATACCTTGGTTATTTACGCAAAAACAGATTTAAATGCCGGTGCGAAAGGTATTACCGCCTTTATTGTTGAGAAAACATTCCCGGGGTTTTCTACCGCACAAAAACTCGACAAACTCGGTATGCGCGGATCAAACACCTGTGAACTGGTATTTGATAACTGCGAAGTACCCGAAGAAAACATTTTAGGTAACTTAAACGAAGGCGTTAAGGTACTTATGAGCGGCCTTGATTACGAGCGAGTTGTTTTAGCTGCAGGCCCGTTAGGAATTATGCAAGCATGTATGGACATTGTGGTGCCTTACATTCATGAGCGTAAGCAGTTTGACAGTCCTATTGGTCAATTTCAGTTAATTCAAGGCAAAATTGCCGATATGTATACACAAATGAATGCAGCCCGCTCTTATGTGTACACAGTAGCAAAAGCCTGTGATCGCGGCGAAACCACCCGTAAAGACGCAGCTGGCGCAATTTTATACGCTGCAGAGCTTGCAACTAAAATGGCCCTTGATGCAATCCAAATTTTAGGCGGCAATGGCTACATAAACGAATACGCAACAGGTCGCTTACTGCGTGATGCGAAATTATACGAAATTGGCGCAGGCACTTCAGAAATACGCCGCATGTTGATTGGCCGTGAATTATTTACTGAAAGCCGTTAAGGATTAATTTATGACGATTTTAAAATCGAGCGTTAATCCCCACGATCCTAGTTTTGTGCAAAACCACAAAAATATGTCGGCGCTGGTGGATGATTTACGCGATAAAGTTGCCAATATTAGCTTAGGTGGTGGCGCTGCACTTAAAGAGCGCCATGAAAGCAGAGGAAAGCTGTTTGTTCGTGACCGTATCAGTACTTTATTAGATGAAGGCTCACCCTTTTTAGAAATATCGCAATTTGCTGCATTTGGTGTGTATGAACAAGAGATACCTTGTGCCGGTGTGGTTGCAGGTATTGGTCGCGTAAAAGGCGTTGAATGTATGGTGATTGCAAACGACGCGACAGTTAAAGGTGGCACCTATTTCCCGCTTACTGTTAAAAAGCATTTACGTGCACAAGATATTGCTGAGCGTTGCCACTTACCGTGTATTTACTTAGTTGATTCTGGCGGCGCCAACCTGCCAGAGCAAGACGATGTATTTCCAGACAAACTGCATTTTGGGCGTATTTTTTACAATCAAGCACGTATGTCGGGTAAAGGCATTCCTCAAATTGCAGTGGTTATGGGGTTATGTACTGCAGGTGGTGCTTATGTGCCCGCTATGGCCGATGAAAGTATTATTGTAAAAGAGCAAGGCACTATATTTTTAGCAGGCCCACCACTGGTAAAAGCGGCAACAGGTGAAGAAGTTACCGCAGAAGAACTTGGCGGCGCCGATGTTCATTGTAAAACATCGGGTGTGGCAGATCATTACGCAGAAAATGATGCGCATGCATTATCAATTGCACGCCAATGTATAGAGCGAATTAATTACACACGCCCTACCGCCCCATTATTAGATGACGTAAAAGCCCCCCGTTATGACATTAACGAGCTTTACGGCATTGTTGGTACTGATCTTAAAAAGCCATTTGATGTGCGTGAAGTAATAGCCCGCACTGTCGATGACTCGTCTTTTGATGAATTTAAACGTTACTTTGGCGAAACACTGGTGACAGGCTTTGCCAGCATTTATGGCAACCCTGTGGGCATAGTGGCTAACAACGGTATTTTATTTAGTGAGTCGGCGCAAAAAGGCGCGCACTTTATTCAGCTGTGTGCTCAGCGCAATATTCCATTGGTATTTTTACAAAACATTACTGGCTTTATGGTCGGTAAAAAATACGAAGCCGAAGGCATTGCTAAACATGGCGCTAAAATGGTGATGGCGGTGTCGTGTGCTGATGTACCAAAATTCACCGTGCTTATTGGCGGCTCTTATGGCGCCGGCAATTATGGTATGTGTGGCCGTGCATTTGAACCGACCATGATGTGGATGTGGCCAAATGCCCGTATTTCAGTCATGGGTGGTGAGCAAGCTGCAGGTGTTATGGCACAAGTTAAACAAGATGGATTAGCCCGTAAAGGCGAAAGCATGAGCGAGCAAGAAGTTAGCGATTTTAAAAAGCCAATTATTAGTCAATACGAACAACAAGGTCATCCTTATTATGCCAGTGCCCGCTTATGGGACGATGGCATTATAGACCCTGTCGATACACGAAATGTGTTAGGGCTTGCATTAACAGCAGCTAAAAATGCACCACAGCGTGAGTCTAAGTTTGGCGTATTTAGAATGTAACCGGAGCGCACAATGTCAGTAACACTACAAATAACAAAATCTAATGTGGCTGTACTCGTTTTAAGCCGCCCAGAAAAACGTAATGCATTTAATAGCGACGTTATCCATGAGCTTATTCAATGTATTGAACATGCTAATACGCTCGATATTCGTGCCTTAGTCCTCAAAACCGAAGGTAAACATTTTTCAGCCGGTGCCGACTTAGCCTGGATGAAATCGATGGCAGATAATAACTATAACGATAACCTAGCTGATTCAATGCAACTGGCTAAACTTATGCAAGTATTAGCACAGAGCCCGCATCCTACAATTTGTGCGGTACAAGGTGCCGCCTTTGGTGGAGCATTAGGGTTAATTGCCTGTTGTGATATTGCGCTTAGTAAAGACGATGCACAATTTTGTTTAAGTGAAGTTAAACTTGGGCTAATACCTGCCGTGATCAGCCCTTATGTGATTAAGGCCATTGGTGAGCGTGCTGCACGCAGATATTTTTTAACTGCAGAAGTGTTTGATGCCCACACAGCAAAGCAACTGGGTTTAGTGCATCAAATTACTGGGAACTTAGAAACAGCCCTCGATAATTTGCTGCAAACCTTGATTGATAACGGCCCTATTGCCGTTAAAGCCGCAAAAGCACTTATTAACGATGTTGCCAATAAAGAGATAAACGAGGAGCTAATTGCACTGACTGCAGAGCGTATAGCTAAAATTCGTGTATCAACTGAAGGCCAAGAAGGACTGAGCGCCTTTTTTGATAAACGCCCTCCCCAATGGCAACTCTAGGACGCATTATGAACACAGTACAATTACAAAAAATTCTGATTGCTAACCGTGGCGAAATTGCCTGTCGTATTATGCGCACCGCAAAGCAAATGGGCTTAACCACGGTTGCGGTGTATTCAGATGCAGATAAAAACGCGCAACATGTAAAAATGGCCGACGAAGCCTACCATATTGGTGCTGCGCCAAGTAAAGATTCATACCTAGTCGCAGATAAAATTTTGCAGGTTGCTAAAGCTAGTGGCGCTGATTGCATTCATCCAGGCTACGGCTTTTTATCAGAAAACAGTGAATTTGCTAAAGCATGTGAAGCCCATAACATTGCTTTTATTGGCCCACCAGCAACGAGTATTGAAGCAATGGGCTCAAAAACCCGTGCTAAAGAAATAATGGCAGCCGCTAATGTTCCTTTGGTGCCAGGTTATTATGGCGATAAACAAGACCCTAGCTTTTTACAAGCTGAGGCTGAAAAAATTGGCTACCCTGTGCTTATCAAAGCGGCCTTTGGTGGCGGTGGTAAGGGCATGCGTATAGTTTCAAAAGCCAGTGAGTTTATAAGCGCATTAGAAGGTGCTAAACGTGAAGCTATTGCCGGTTTTGGTAATGATCTGGTTTTGCTTGAGCGTTATGTTGACCAACCTCGCCATGTTGAAGTGCAAGTATTTGCTGATAACTATGGCAACTGTGTGTATTTAGGTGATCGTGATTGTTCATTGCAGCGTCGACATCAAAAAGTGATTGAAGAAGCGCCTGCCCCCGGTTTATCAGACTCATTGCGTAAAGAAATGGGCGAAGCCGCGGTAAGATGTGCCCTAGCAATTGACTACCGAGGCGCTGGCACTGTGGAATTTTTACTCTGTGGTGATGAGTTCTTTTTCATGGAAATGAATACTCGCTTGCAAGTAGAGCACCCAGTAAGTGAAATGGTCACAGGCGTTGATTTAGTTAATTGGCAAATTAATGTAGCCAGTGGTTTAGCGTTACCTTTAGCGCAAGCAGATATTCAGCTACAAGGACACAGCTTTGAAGCACGTATTTATGCTGAAGATCCAAGTAATGACTTTATTCCGTGCTCTGGCACTATTGAGGCACTATATACGCCCGCTAACAGTGAATATGTACGTATTGATACTGGTATTGCCCAAGGTGATGAAATAAGCCCGTATTACGATCCAATGATTGCCAAACTTATTGTTCATGATGATAACCGCGACCAAGCACTTTCGCGTTTACAACAAGCATTAACACAATTTCATTTAGCCGGATTTAGCACTAATATCAGCTTTTTATATAATTTAGCGATTCATCCACGCTTTAAACAAGGTGCTCCAAGCACCCACTTTATTGCAGAGCAAGGTGAAGCGTTAGTTACTATTGACCCGTCTTTATTACAAACTAGCCGCTTAATTGCAGGTTTTGCGTATTTAGCATCACTTGGTAGTAATACAAGTAGTGCAAATCCATGGCAACAATTACATGGGTTTAGTTTAAATGCGCCGCAACAAGTTAAAATTCCATTTAGCGATACCCCCTTAAACGCAATAAAAACCGCGCAGGGCTATAGCATGACCATTAATGACAACACCTTTGAAGTGCAAGGTGAGTTAACTAATGGCTACTGCAACGTATCGATTAATGGCGCTAAACACACTGCGCATGTTAGCCACGTTGATAATGCCATTACTGTAATGAACCAAGCACTGCAAACTAAGTTTGAATGTGTTGATAAACATTTCATCAGCTCACATGAAAATGAGGCATTACCCCTTGCTGCGCCACTTAATGGTACTGTAGTTAAACACTTGTTAGAGGTGGGAAGCACCATTACTAAAGGCGATGCAGTGGTTATAATTGAAGCAATGAAAATGGAATACACGCTTAATGCCCCACATGATGGCGTATTAAAAAGTTACTGTTTTGCTGAGGGTGAACTGGTAAGCCATGGCGCTTTACTGGCCATAGTTGAAGACACAACTGCAGAGGAACCCGCTTAATATGAGTTCATTATTACCTAAAGCAGTGCGCATTGTTGAAGTGGGCGCCAGAGATGGACTTCAAAATGAAGCCGCTGTAGAAACTGCTGATAAAATAACGCTTATTAACGCACTCGCCGCTGCAGGCATAAAAGACATAGAAGCTGGTGCGTTTGTCTCACCTAAATGGGTGCCACAAATGGCAGACTCTAGTGAAGTAATAAGCGCACTTAATTTACCTGAGGTTAATCTCAGTGCCCTTACCCCTAATTTAAAAGGGGCAGAGGCAGCAGATGCTGTAGGTATTAAAGAATTTGCAATATTTACCGCAGCGAGCGAAGCATTTTGCCAAAAAAATATTAATTGCTCTATTGAGCAAAGTTTGGCGCGTTTTAGTGAAGTTATGGCTTTTGCAAAGGCGCATAACATTCGGGTACGCGGTTATGTAAGTTGTGTGTTAGGTTGCCCGTATGAGGGAGATGTTGACCCTCATACTGTACTGGCTGTTGCTGCTAAACTCTTAAAAATGGGCTGTTATGAAATTAGCCTAGGTGACACCATAGGTGTTGGCACACCCGCTAAAGTAATAGAGCTACTTACATTGCTACTTAAACATATTGATAAATCTAAACTTGCTGTACATTTTCACGACACATACGGGCAAGCGCTCACAAATATTTACGCTGCTCTAAACCTTGGTATAGCAACGGTTGACAGTGCTGTTGCCGGCCTTGGTGGCTGCCCATATGCCAAAGGCGCGTCAGGAAATGTTGCCACCGAAGATGTTGTATACTTACTGCAAGGACTTGGCATTGAGCATGGAATTGATTTACAAAGGCTTGCTGAGGCAGGTTGGCAAATTACGAGTGCACTGAACAAACAACCTGCTAGCAAGGTTTCTGCAGCATTACACGCACAATAATTAAATAGCACAGAATGAGGAGTGACTCATGGCCGGTTTTGATAAAGTAGTTTCTAGTTATGAAGCTGCAATGGAAGGTTTAAAAGACGGCGATACAATAATAGCCGGTGGTTTTGGCTTATGTGGTATCCCTGAGGGTCTAATTGCCCAAATTAAAAAAATGCAAACTAAAGAATTAACCGTTGTTTCCAATAACTGTGGTGTTGATGACTTTGGTTTAGGGCTGTTACTGCACGACAAGCAAATTAAAAAAGTGGTCGCCTCATACGTTGGCGAAAATGCCTTGTTTGAACAGCAACTACTAAGTGGCGAGATTGATGTAGAACTTACGCCACAAGGTACTCTTGCTGAAAAAATGCGTGCTGGTGGTGCAGGAATACCTGCTTTTTACACAGCCACAGGTTACGGCACACCGGTTGCTGAGGGTAAAGAAGTAAAAGAGTTTAATGGTCGCCCTTATATTTTAGAAGAGTCAATTACCGGTGAATTCGCTATTGTAAAAGCATGGAAAGCGGATCGCTACGGCAACTTAGTATTTCGTCATACAGCCATGAACTTCAATCCAATGGCGGCTACTGCGGGTAAAATTACCATTGCAGAAGTAGAGGAAATTGTTGAGCCAGGCGAACTTGAGCCAAGCCAAATACATACGCCAGGAATTTTTGTTAACCGCGTTATAAAAGGTAACTTTGAAAAACGCATTGAACGTGTTACCACACGAGATTAAGCAGGAGCACTAACAATGGCATTATCACGTGAACAAGTCGCAATGCGCGTAGCTCAAGAGTTACAAGATGGGTTTTATGTTAATTTGGGCATTGGTATTCCGACACTCGTCGCAAACTATGTACCCGATGGCATAGAAGTTATGCTACAGTCCGAAAATGGTCTTTTAGGCATGGGCGAATACCCTACTAAAGCCACTGTTGATGCGGATATGATCAACGCAGGTAAAGAAACCGTGACGGCAGCTACTGGTGCAGCTATATTTAATAGTGCAGATAGTTTTGCCATGATACGGGGTGGTCATGTAGACTTAACCGTTCTGGGCGCGTTTGAGGTAGATCAAAACGGTTCTATAGCCTCATGGATGATCCCTAAAAAATTAATTAAAGGCATGGGCGGAGCGATGGATTTAGTCGCAGGTGCAAAAAACATTATTGTTACCATGACCCATGCCAGTAAACACGGCGACTCTAAGTTATTAGAAAGCTGTACGTTACCGCTAACGGGCGTTAACTGTGTTAAAAAAATAGTTACTGATTTAGCCGTTCTAGAAGTAAAAGACGGCGCATTTCATTTACTAGAACGCGCACCAGGCGTATCAGTTGATGAAATTATTAGCAAAACGGCAGGTAAATTGCTTGTTAATGGTGATATTCCTGAGATGGTGTTTTAAACCACTCATAATTTCACTCTGTACCGACCTCATTCCCAGTGCCAATGGCGCTGAGTTACCCAAAATCCCTCGTAAGAGGGATTTTTTTTGTCTATATTTTAGTTTTTGCACTATAGTGACAATTTAACGCACCACTTAGGTGAATTCGACCTAATAAAATAAATAAATTGCTGATATAGTTAGTTTTTATTTTTGGTTTAATTATTGCCTATTACTAGGCGATTGAAATAACTTTATACTGGATACCATGCAAACACCTATTCGCGGCCTTCGCTCTTTTTGTTTTGCCGCAAAAAGCTTAAGTTTTAAACATGCTGCTAAAGAGCTTTACTTAACGCCCTCGGCTGTAAGCCACCAAATTAAACAGCTAGAAGAGCAGCTAGGCATTGATTTATTTCAAAGACAAACTCGCTCTATTAGTTTAACGCCTGCAGGTAAAAACTTTTTTGAAGCAATTTATCCAATTATAAATATGCTAGAGAGCACCATTAATGAATTTAGTCAGTTACAACAAAATGTAAACTTAACCATTACCCTGCCCGAATTTTTTGCCAGTGAATTGTTAATGCCTAAGCTCAGTGAATGGACCAGCGAGCACCCTAATATTAATTTACACATGGATACCCTCAAAACACGCAAAGAGCTGACTCGCCAAAGTGATTTATCTATAATTTTATCTTCAAGTAAACCGCTTGATGGACTAGCTACTGAGTTATTTAATTTAGAATATATTCCAGCGTGTAATAAAAAACTGCTTGAACAATGGCAAAACGATCATTGCCAAGCGCTTAATCAAGTGCCGCTTATTGTTCATAAAGCACGCCCTTGGGCTTGGCATCAGTGGGCAGAAAAAGTTGGGATTGATGACTTTTCACCAACGCAAATTATTCAAATAGATAGTATGTTTGGTGTAGCAAGAGCGGCGCAGCAAGGAATGGGGATTGCACTTATTCCTCTACCAATTAGCCAAAGCTGGCTGGATGAGCAATGGCTCTATAAACTGTTTGAACAACCCCTTACCACCAAAGATAAATACTACTTGGTACAACACGGCTCTAGTACGGCAAACCACCCGCTCGATTTGTTTGCAAAATGGGTAATTAACACCTTCAGACAAACAAAGTGACTATTAATTAAACGCCCTTTTATGGGCGTTTTGTTATTTACGACCTTTTTTAAATATTTTTTGTGTCTCACGCAAATCTAAAAAAATAAAATATAAGCAGCATTATCAACCACTTGAATAACTCCTTGTTGACTGAATTTATAGATTAGTTTTTTTCACTTATTAGTTTTGTTTTTATCGCTTGTCGAAATTGAGTAAAAGCTCTAAAGTTAACTCAACAAATCAGCAACGACCAAAAATAATAAAACGCGTTACTGAAACCAAATTTAATTAGTTTGTAACAACAAGCTAGTAAAAAAGAATCTTTATTGTGTGTGAAGATGTTGTCAGTGTAAAAAACAGCTCAAGTTCGGTGGTGACTTAGCTTGGGTTGTTTTTATTTTACGCTTACACCCGCCAATAAATATAAGAATCTTTATTGTGTGTGAAGATGTTGTCAGTGTAAAAAGCAACTCAAGTTCGGTGGTGACTGAGCTTGAGTTGTTTTTATTTACGTTCACATCAGCAACAATAATTCAGCATTAGTTATTACTAATACAACCCCCCGAATCTTTATTGTGTGTGAAGATGTTGTCAATTGAAATGCAGCGACCTTTTTTAAGTATCGCTGCTTTTTTTTACTTTAAATTTGCTTATTTGCTAATTAGCTTAAACATCATCTGATCTGTTTATTTCCTCACGAGCAACAAATTCTAATACAGTGGCATTAATACAATATCTATCTTGACCATTTGGCCCTTCACCCGGGAATAAATGCCCTAAATGAATCCCGGTACTTTTAGATTTAAGCTCAATACGTTGCATTCCCCAACTGTTATCTTCATGCTGCGTTACGCTGTCTTTTACAGGATGTGTAAACGACAACCAGCCAGTACCCGAATTAAATCTGTCGCGGGTATCAAACAAGGGTTCACCACTGAGTTTATCGATAAAAATGCCATCGGGGGTGTTTTTAAAAATAGCGTATTCTTTGCAATATGGGCTGTCGGTTTTAGCGTTAAACGCCACTTTATAAGCTTCACTGTCACCGAGTTTAAATGCACCTAGCGCTTTATAAAACAGCTCGGCATCCATATAACCTTGGCGAGAATACACTTCTACTCCATCTTCTAAAAATAGTATGGTGGGTGTAGCCCAAGTTGCACTTTTGATAGTTAAGCCGCTAAGCTGATCAGCATGGCGAAATGTCATTGGTATTGTGCCTTTGTAGTCATTGGCTACCGTCGCTTTAAACTTTTCACAGTAAGGGCAGTAATCGCGAGAGTCTAAAATAACAATTTGTTTGCCAGTCAACAATGCCGTGTTATCAACCTGCTGCTTTTCGTCTTGACTAAAAACAACACCGGTTGAATGGTCTGGGCAATAACCGTTTGGATATTTTTCAAGGTAATTTTGATGATACTCATCAGCAGAATAAAATTGCTCTAGTGGCTTAATTTGTGTAGCTATTGTTCCATAACCTGCTTTGGTGAGTAACTGCTGGTACTGCTGTGTTACAGCAATCGCGGTGTTTGCTTGCTCGTCACTTGTAGTTAAAATAATAGAGCGATATTGTGTGCCTACATCATTACCTTGGCGGTTTTTTTGAGTCGGATCGTGGCTTTCGTAATAATTTTGCAGCAGCTCTTTTGCCGAAATAATATTGCTATTAAATGTAACCTGCACCACTTCAGCGTAGTTATCTTCATCGAAGCGACGCGATAACTTAGTTATATTTTTGTAGCTTGGTTTAAACCCATGCCCATCGGCATAGCCCGACTCTGCATCGAGTACTCCATTAAGTGCTTCATAGCGTTTTTCTGCCCCCCAAAAACAACCCGAGCCAAGCACTAGCTTTTCTACATGCATAGTGGCATTTAAATCACTGGATTTAGTTACCTCATCTGACGAAATTGCGCTCATCGTACTTAGTAATCCCGACATAGCAAATGTAGCTAATATTAACCCCTTAAACATACGATTACCTCTTAGTTTTAGTTACCCTAAAGCTGACCTGTAAACTCAACAATTAATTTCACACACAACAAAACTTTACGAATGAGGGAGTTTATTCGATCCGAGCTTGTCTATTAATATCGTAATATTACAGTGACTGTGATAGCTTAAATGTAATTAATATTAATGAGTTATCGATATGAGCATGATTCCTAGTATAAAAATTTTAACGAACTCTAGCCTGCTTTTTGATGTTTCTCACTACAGCGAACCACACATACTTGCGACGCAAAAAAAGCTTTGGGCACTCGCCCAACACTGTAAAAACAGCAATGAATTTATCGATTTGGTACCAGCTATGAACTCGTTAACTTTGTATTTAAAGTCCTCAGAAATGCTTAATAAATGGTACAACACTTTAGCTAAGTTATGGGATGAAGTGGATGATTACCCGTTTGATAGCCAGCACCACCAAATTAATACCTACTACCAAGGTGGAGATTTAGATTACGTAGCTAACTATCATCAACTCACAATTGATGAAGTGATTAACTTACATAGTAAAGAGTTATATCACGTTCTATTTTTAGGCTTTGTTCCCGGTTTTCCTTATTTACATGGGCTCAACTCACGGTTATTTACCCCAAGGCGAGATAATCCGCGAGTGAGTGTACCTAAAGGCGCGATTGCCATTGGAGCAGACCAAACAGGTATTTACCCTGAAGATTCGCCAGGTGGTTGGCATATTATAGCTCACACTGATGCCTGCTTATTTGATTCTAAAGCGGCTAATCCTTGCTTATTTAAACCTGGCGATACCATAGAGTTTGTGCCTGTAAAAGGAGTAAGCAATGATTAAAGTAATCAAGAGCGGTATTCAACTAACAATCCAAGATTTAGGCCGTGTGGGTTTTCGTCATTTAGGGGTTAGCCGCTCGGGTAGCTTAGACGCCTATGCGCACATTATTGCCAATCGCTTAGTAAATAATCACGATAACGATGCCGTACTTGAACTCACCGTTGGGTTATGTGAATTGCAATTTGAGTGCGATACCGTCATTGCTCTGCATGGAGCCGACTTAAACGCTAAAATTGACACTCAAGCCGTTTACCCCGGGTGGAGTTATCCGGTAAAAGCAAAACAAACACTTAAATTTGATACAGGACGCGGTGGCTCCAGAGCTTACATTGCCGTAAAAGGTGGAATTGAATGCCCTGAAGTTATGGGCTCTAAATCAACCGACTTAGGGGCAGCCATTGGTGGTTTTAATGGCCGAGCATTACAAAGCGACGATATTATAAAAATAACCCCATATACTCAGCCTTGGCTATGCAATAAAGGTGCATTAACACCGCCTAAACGAAAAGTTATTCGGCTACATCAAGGCCCACATCATGAACTACTTACACCTGAGTGTATAAACGCTTTCTGTACCACCTCATTTACTATTAACCCGAATAGTAATCGAATGGGAGTACGCTTAGATCATAATAATAGCCAAATAATGCAACACTCGCTCTCACTGCACTCACTCGCAGTAGCACCGGGAAGCGTGCAACTCCCACCTGATGGCAACCCAATTGTGCTGTTAAATGATGCACAAACAACGGGGGGCTACCCATTGATAGGCCATGTAATAGAGGCGGATTTACATCAGTTTGCTCAGTTTAGAACCGCCGATTCTATTACTTTTGAGTTTGTAACGCTTGAACAAGCAACCGCGGCAAAAAGTAAACTCGATGCACATCTATCTCAGCTTAAATTGAGTTTAAATCGCTATTGGACTAATTAACTTAAAGCTATTTTCTTAACGATTATATTTGCACCCACTTGGTGCAAATATATATTTTCATGGGCATTAAATGCTTATCCCTGCCTGTTTTAAATTAAAAATTGTACAATTCGTTGCTATCACACTATCGACCTCACCATGTTGGTGCACCAGTAACTTGTTTGGTGCATAAATTATTCTTATTAATTTAAAAAAGCCGTGTGACTTAGGTATTTATTTCTGATAAAACAAGGTTAGTCTTTAGCAAACTCGCTATCGTAGGCACTTAATAGGAATGAGGAAAAATTATGTGTTCAATATTCGGCGTACTCGATATTAAATCGGATCCCAGCCAGTTACGCGCTCAGGCAATCGAAATGTCCAAACTGCTTCGCCACCGCGGGCCTGATTGGTCTGGTGTGTATTCATCTGATAAAGCAATTTTAGTGCATGAGCGCTTAGCCATTGTTGGCGTATCAAGCGGTGCTCAACCCCTTTACAACCCAGAAAAAACCCATATTTTAGCGGTTAATGGCGAAATTTATAACCACAAAGAGCTGGCCGCTAATTTAGAGGTCGACTTTGATTTTCAAACCCAGTCAGATTGTGAAGTGATTTTAGCCCTGTATAAACAAAAAGGGCCGGCATTTTTAGATGACTTAAATGGTATTTTTGCTTTTTGTTTATATGACGAAGAGCAAGACGCGTACTTAATTGGTCGCGATCACATTGGTATTATTCCACTGTACACAGGTCACGATGAGCACGGTAACTTTTATGTAGCGTCAGAGCTCAAAGCGCTGTCACCTATTTGTAAGCACATTGAAGAGTTTCCGCCGGGGCATTACCTTTACAGCAAAGACGGCAAATTAACCTCTTACTATCAACGTGATTGGCAACGCTATGACGCCGTTAAAAACAACGATGCCAAGGCAGAAGATGTAAAAGATGCTCTAGAAGCCGCGGTAAAACGCCAGCTTATGTGTGACGTACCTTACGGTGTATTACTATCAGGTGGATTAGATTCGTCTGTTATTTCAGCTATTACTCAACATTTTGCTGCAAAACGTATTGAAGACAACGACGAAAGTGACGCTTGGTGGCCTAAACTGCACTCGTTTTCAGTGGGTTTAGAGGGCTCTCCCGATTTAGCAGCAGCGCAAAAAGTGGCTGATATGATAGGTACTATTCACCACCCTATTATTTTTACTATTCAACAAGGTATTGATGCACTTAAAGAAGTGATTTATCACATTGAAACCTACGATGTAACCACTATTCGTGCATCAACCCCTATGTACTTAATGGCGCGTCAAATTAAAGCCATGGGTATAAAAATGGTGCTCTCAGGTGAAGGTGCAGATGAATTATTTGGCGGTTATTTATATTTTCATAAAGCGCCTAATGCACAAGAATTTCATGAAGAGCTGAACCGTAAAGTTTCAAAGCTCCATATGTTTGACTGTTTACGTGCCAATAAATCAATGGCGGCTTGGGGTGTTGAAGCACGCGTACCATTTTTAGATAAAGAGTTTGTTGATGTGGCAATGCGCATTAACCCTGAAGCTAAAATGTGTAAAGACGGCAAAATTGAAAAACACATTTTACGTGCAGGCTTTGACGGCTACCTCCCAGATGAAGTGTTATGGCGTCAAAAAGAGCAATTCTCTGATGGCGTTGGCTACAGCTGGATAGATACCTTAAAAGAATTTGTTAATGAGCAAGTAACGGATCAAGAATTGGCGAATGCCAAATTTAAATACCCAATTAACACGCCAGACTCTAAAGAAGCGTATTTTTACCGCAGTATTTTTGAGTCGCACTTCCCAGGCGATGCCTCGGCTAAGTGTGTACCACATGGTAAATCAGTTGCGTGTTCAACCCCAGAAGCACTCGCATGGGATGCATCATTTCAAAATAATGCCGACCCATCAGGGCGCGCCGCGGGCGTTCATAACGAAGCGTACAAATGAAAATTTAACCATCCTAAGCTGCAGTGTTAAAGCTGCAGCTTTTTTTGGTGTCTTTGTGCGTAATTTTCTTAAAATGCTTATTGCACTGAGAGAAGTGAATGAGAAGAAAATGAGAAAGTAAAAGCCATTCTGCCTCATCATTTTTGTTTAATTATGTGGCTTTGTTACTTCTCTAAAAGCGCAGCGTCTCTTTACCCTCTTCGTGAGTTAAGCTGTTAAGACTCAAAATAAATGAGAAAGCAAATTAGTTTAAACTGCAAAATAAGTATGCCACCTTTTTATAAAAACTACTTTAACATCGCTATTTTCATTGCTGATTCTATTAACCTCCCCTTGGCTAAAAATCCAAAGCTATAAAAATGTAATTAAAAAGTCATAAAAAAGCCCATTTAACAAATTACTCTTAGTTTTAAAAATCAGAGTACGCTTTTAGCGTATCAAATTAAGTGATTTATCTGTTTATACGCCCTATTAATATGAATATTCATTAACTTAGCTTTTGCATTCATTGCTATTTACGACTATAAAATAAAGTGCTAACGCGTTAGTTTTCATTTTCTTAGCGACCAGACATGTACAATAAAAAGACAAAGTCAGCTCAAAATTTTAGCAAAGTGTTAATTCTTTCGTATTTAATATTTAACTCCCCTAGCAGTAAAGGTATGATGGGCAATTAAATTAGTTAGTCTTCTAATTATTCGTGTTGTTAGCTTTGGCAAAGAATCTAATAAGACGAATACAGTGAACTATAAAAAACTGGCATTAAGCCAGCCTGTTTCATTAACCAATGAGGTATTGCATGAGCGAGAATCATGACAAGTACAGTATTGACAATACGGACTACACCGTAGGTCAAGACAACGTGCAAAAATGGGGGTTTGATATACATAACCCTGTATTCGGAATAAGTGCAGGGTTAATAGCGCTGTTTTTAATTGCCGTATTAGTATCTGATGCCGAAGTTGCTAAAACAACGCTAGATGGTATTAAAACCGATATTATTAATAATTTTGACGGCCTGTTTATGTGGGCTGCTAACTTCTTTGTTATTTTTTGTTTAGTTTTAATTTTTTCGCCTTACGGCAATATCCGTTTAGGCGGCGACGATGCTAAACCATCTCACTCTCGTATTTCTTGGCTGGCAATGTTATTTGCAGCAGGTATGGGTATTGGCTTAATGTTTTGGGGAGTTGCTGAACCGGTGGCTTATTACACCGGCTGGTATGAAACACCGCTTAATGTGGCTGCCAACACCCCAGAAGCAGCAAAGCTTGCAATGGGCGCAACTATGTTCCACTGGGGTCTTCATCCTTGGGCCATTTATGCGGTTGTCGCGCTTTCTTTAGCGTTTTTCACATACAATAAAGGCTTACCGCTTTCTATACGCTCAATTTTTTACCCTATTTTAGGTGATAAAGCATGGGGCTGGCCGGGGCATATAATCGATATTTTAGCTGTGCTTGCGACCTTATTTGGTTTGGCAACGTCTTTAGGATTAGGTGCTCAACAAGCTTCAGCGGGTATTAACCACGTATTTGGCCTTGAAGGTGGCGTAGGTTCACAAATTCTGGTTATTACAGGGGTGACGTTATTAGCCATTGTCTCAGTTATTCGAGGCATTGATGGTGGCGTTAAGCTACTAAGTAACGTCAATATGCTTATTGCTTTAGTGCTACTGGTATTTGTATGTTTAGTTGGTTTTGCTGTATCTATGGGTAATATACCAAACACGGTAATGGGCTATGTAGAAAACATTATTCCGTTAAGTAACCCACATGGTCGTGAAGATGAAACATGGATGCATGGATGGACAGTATTTTATTGGGCTTGGTGGATTTCGTGGTCACCGTTTGTAGGTATGTTTATTGCCCGTGTTTCACGTGGTCGTACAATTCGTGAGTTTTTAACCGCTGTACTACTTATTCCTACAGCAGTCACTATCTTATGGATGTCTATTTATGGCGGCATCGCAATTGACCAAGTAGTTAATGGAATTGGTGCCCTAGGAACTGACGGTTTAACAAGTGTGCCTATGGCGATGTTCCAAATGCTTGATGAAATGCCAATGGCGAACGTTTTATCTTTCATTGCTATTGTTTTAGTACTGGTATTCTTTATTACTTCTTCTGATTCAGGGTCACTTGTAATCGATTCAATCACAGCAGGTGGTAAGATTGATGCGCCGGTACCACAGCGTATTTTTTGGGCGTCTGTTGAGGGTGCTATCGCTGCTGCATTACTTTGGATTGGTGGCACTCAAGCGATTGAAGCACTGCAAGCGGGGGCTATATCAACCGGTCTGCCATTTACCATTGTATTGTTATTGATGTGTGTAAGCTTAATTTTAGGTTTACGAACTGAGCCTCGCCCAGTTAAATAACACAACACATTCCATAATAAAAAAGCCGCAAATTGCGGCTTTTTTTGTGCTCTATTTTTAACAGTAATGCTTCAATAGCTAAAGCCAAATTTCACTCACTGGCGTGTCTGATCTATAGTGGTAACTCAGCTGCGCTTGCAGCAGCTCGGCAGTGGCTAGTGCATCAGTAAGCGCATTATGGTTTTGATACAGTGGCAATGAATAACGCTCCCGTGTATCACTTAACCTAAGTGATCCTAGCTTTGAATTAAACAGCCTGCCTAATAACCCCTGCCGCGCTTTAAGCGCCCGCCTTTCTATTTCCATCGTATCAACTAGTGCAAACTCAATGCCCTCTTTTATACGCATAAGTAGCGCGTTATAAAAAAAATGACGTTCTATTGCAGCATAATGTACCACCACCACTTTGCCTTTAAGGGCATCAAGCAGTGGCGCTAAAATTCGATTAAGATCAGGGGCTTCATCCACTTCTGAATGAGTAATTCCATGAATAACTATTGACTCTTCACTTAAATCTCGTCGTGGTTGCACCACCCAGTGACGGCTCTCTTTACAATAAATACGATTCACATTAAAAGGCACCAGCCCCACACTAACAATATCATCGCTATTCGCATCAAGGCCGGTTGTTTCAAAGTCGAGCGCCACAAAAGGGACATCTTTAATTGGAGCAGCCTGATTGGTAAACGCTTGTTGATAAAAGTCTTTAAGTAACGGGTTTTGCGCAGTTTGCAATAACTGCTCGTAGCGCTGTGACCAATCTAACGGTGATTTAGCCATAACTTATTTCACACCCGGGTGCGCAGAATAGCTAAATTTTAAAAAGCTTTGCGCTTTTTCTAAAATAGCAAAGGCTTCTTTTAAATTACTTTGCTCAAAGGGTGAAAGTAAATGGGGGTCTAGATCGTTATCTGGGGCTTCACCCTGCTCTATTTGCCACGCCTGATGACGAATACGTACTGTGGCAATATACTCAAACGCATCACGTAAATCTTGTGCTTTACCTTTAGGCAGTAAATTTGCCTCTATAATATCTTCTAAGCGCTCAAAGGAGTTTTGTTTACGTGAGCCAACCGCTAAGGCGTGCACGCGCACCACATCAGATAGCGGCGCCGTACCACGGCGTTTTAAGTTCATTGACCGCTTATGCTGGCCATTATGCTCAAGCACAAAACCGTTAAAGAATCCTAATGGCGGCGTTCTATTGCGGGCATTGGCAGCAAGGTTCGCTAAAAAGCGTTTGTTTACTTTGCTTTCTTTGGCCACCAGCGTTTTAAGCTCATCGGCCCATTTTAGCTTGCCCCATACACCATCTAAGTCAAAAAATATCGAACTATTAAGCAGTGCTTGCGGTTTCGGCTCGGCCATCCAACTAGCAAATTTTTCTTTCCATTGTGTACGGGTCATACGCCATTTTTTAAACGACGCCATAATTTCACCGTCACAATAGGTATAGCCACATTTAGCTAAACCATCACACACAAAATCTGATAGGTTTTGAAAATACTCATCGTGCAGTGCTTCATCAAAACTATTATCCAAAATGAGAGCATTATCTTGATCAGTCACAATTAGCTGCTCGTCGCGGGCCATTGAGCCTAAGGCTATAAAACAATAAGGAATAGGCGGCTCGCCAAATTTTTCTTCGGCCAGTGCTAACAAACGCTGTTTAAAGGTACGGCCTATGACCGCCATAGCGGTTCCTATCATATGCGAATTTGCATCTTCATTAACCATACGTACAAATACATTAGGTAATTGGCGCGCGTAATGAACTAAGTCATCAACTGATTGCTGCGCTAAAATACCGCGTACTAACAGTAAGCTACTTTGTGATTCATAACGTAAAATGTCAGACAGCGATATTACCCCAATAGGCCGTTTTTTATGTACCACAGGTAAATGATGTAAGTTATCTCTTAGCATGGCTAATACGGCTTCAAACACATAGGCGTTGCTATCAAGTAGTACTAAGCTTGATGTCATTACTTCTTTGGCGGGTGTATCATATGTTAACCCTTGGGCAACCACCTTAGTGCGAATATCTCTGTCGGTTATGATCCCAACAACTTGACCGTCGTCTTCTTCTGGGTCGTCGCTTATTTGTTTTTCTATGTCGGTAACTAACACTGAAGAGACCGATTCTTGCGTCATTAAAAATGCGACGTCTTGAATAGCAGTTTGCATTGTTACTGTGACCACATCACGGTGTAATAATGACTTCACTTTCGCGGTGGTTAAATCATTGCTGTCGGCTTGCTCTACAATGGCTTGGTGCAAACGTACGTTACCATCCACTTCAAAAAAATCGGCAAAGGTTTCGTATTTATCACAATATTCGTTGAAGGTATTAACGTTAATACAATAGGTTAAGGTGTCTTCTAGGGCTCGAGCCGGAAAGCGCACTTTGCGGTTCATCAATAGGCCCATTTGGCCAAAAATGCCGCCTGTGGCTAAACGATTATAGAGCTCGCCATTACGACGTGAAATTTCAACCGAGCCACTACGAATAATATATAAGTCACTAATATCTTGGCCTAAATGTAAAATATCAGTTTGCGCACGAAAATAAGCAACTTCAATTTGCATTGCTAGTTCGTTTAGTGCCTCGCTCTCAAGCGTATCAAAGGGGGGGTGTTCAACTAAAAATTGGGCTATTTCAACTTGCTCGGCCTGCATGGGTGATCCTTGTGGCTTTAATCTAGTTGAATTGTGGGCTTAATTGGCTATTTTTTCAAAGAAAAATAGCCAATTAGCGTAATTAGTTAGTCAAGTTGCTCCAGCTCTTGGGCTAATTGCTTTGACTCATCGCCACGAGGACTGGTAAAGCGGGCTAATCCTAAATAAATCACCGGTGTTAAGTAAAGCGTAAACAATACTGCTAACGCAAGTCCACCAAATACCACCCAACCAATGGCATTACGTGCTTCTGCTCCGGCACCTGTTGACATAATGAGGGGTAACGCACCGAGTAAGGTCGATATTAAGGTCATGGTGATTGGTCTTAAACGTACCAATGCAGCTCGTTCAACCGCTTTTCGAACACTCAGCCCCTGATCTCTTAATTGATCAGCAAACTCGACCAATAAAATTGCATTTTTAGCGATTAACCCAATTAACATCACTAGGCCTATTTGCGAGTAAATATTCAGTGAGGTACCGGTTAAATACAGCGCTAGAATGGCCGATGTAATCCCAAATGGTACAGTGATCATTACCACGATTGCACTGTTAACATTTTCAAATTGCGCCGCAAGTACTAAAAACACAATTAAAAATGCCAATACGTAGGTCATTAATACTTCGTTGGAGGTTTCTTCAAATGTCAGTGCTTCCCCTTTAAATGCAAGAGTAATACCTGCTGGTAATGATTGCTCAGACACTTGCTTTATTTGTTCCACTAAGGTGGCAATTGTTAAGCCCTCAGGCAGCTCCATACTGAGCTCTATGGCACGGCGCTGAGCATGACGCTCAAGCTCGGCAGCAACCCCTTCCTCTGAAATGTTAGCGACACTACTGAGCGGCACCAATTGATTATTACGAGCTCTAATAAACAAGTTTGCTAAATCACTTGGGTCGTTAATAGTTTGATTTTGTGCCTGTAGCATAATAGGAATAGATTGATCGCCAATGTTTAAATCAGCGATATCGTCACCATTAATAGCGGCTCTTAATGTAATTGCGATATCACTTAAAGACACGCCAAGTTCTTCTGCGCGTCGTCTGTCAATATTAACACGCAATTGCGGCTGCGATGGCTGATACGATACTCTTACCGGCGCAGCTTCTGGCACGGCTTTTTCAAGATCAGCTGAGAACTGCTGTGCAGCCTTAAATATTTCAAGATAATCTTGTCCAAGTAAAGCGATTTCTATGCCGCCACCTTGGCCACGTAAATTTAAGCTATTTGCCCCACCAGGGTAAGCTGGTGCGCCTGGGATGTTGCCTAAAGGCTGGCGAATTTTATTAATAATTTCTTGTTGGCTAAAGTTACGTTCATCCCAATGCTTTAATGGCACAGTAATAAACACAATATTGGGATCCCATTGCCCAACCACAGTGTAAATAGACTCAATTTCACCACTTTCAACGAAAGGCAATAAGGTATCTTCCATTTTAATGGCTTGTCTATCCATAAAGTTTAAGCCTACGCCATCAGGTCCGCGGGCAAATATTCTAATTTTACCGCGATCTTCAGTAGGGAGCAGTTCGTTATCTAAACTCATATACAAAGCACCCGAACCGCCTGCAACTAATAAACAAACAATAAAGGTAACCCACGCATGATCCAGTACTTTATGAATTGTTTTGGTATAAATATTGGCAAGCACGTTACCAAATTTCGCAAAGGGGTGAAAACCACCTTGCTTAAGCTTTAGTTTTGAGGTGAGCGCCGGTACTAACGATAAAGCAACAAAGCTAGATATAATTACCGCACCAGCTAGTACGCCACCAAACTCCCTAAATAAACGCCCTGCTGTAGAGGGTAAAAATGCGATGGGTACAAACACAGCCGCTAATACTGCAGTGGTGGCAATAACGGCAAAAAATACTTCGCGGGTACCAACAACCGCTGCGGCACGCCTTCCAAGGCCTAACCCTCGCTGGCGTTGAATGTTTTCACTCACTACAATTGCATCATCAACAATTAATCCTGTCGCTAATACCAGTGCTAATAAGGTTAAAATATTAATTGAAAACCCAAGTGCCCATATCAGTGCTAATGAACCTATAAGCGCAACAGGAATGGCAAATGCTGGGACTAATGTTGCACGCCATGAGCCAATAAACACCCACAAGGTGATGATCACTAGCAGTACCGTCAGTACCAATGAGTTAATCACTTCATCTACTGAGCTTCTAATAAACTGCGCGTCATCTGATGTTAGCGTAAACTCCATCTCAGGAAAGCGCTCCCGCATCCCCTCTATAAGGTTGAGTACTTCATCAGAAATTTCGATGGTGTTGGACTGTGCTTGGCGAATAATTTCCATACCAATAACAGGTTTACCATTAAGTCTTACCATAGAGCGCGGATCGGCCGGACCAAAGTACACGGCAGCAATATCGCTAATACGAGTATCGCCCTGAATTATAATGTCGCCCACCTGTGCGGGGGTAACAGACGTTGCATCAGCGCGCACTATTATTTGCTGATCGTTTGATTTTAAACTCCCTGCAGGCACATCAAAGGGGGCTTGCCTGAGTACATCGGCGACATCTGGAATCGTTAAATTAAAACTGCTGAGCTTTAATGGATCAATGCGAACCCTGAGCACACGTTCTCTATCGCCGTTTAATCGTACGTCGGCAACGCCAGGAATAGTTAAAAACTGCGGCGCTAAGTCAACATCAACCCGCTCTGTTAATGCCTCTAACGATAAACTTTCGCTTGATACTGTTAATGAAACCACCGCTTCAGCGTCGTTATCAGCCTTAATAATAGAAACGCGCTCTACCTCTTCAGGGAGCTCTCTTTGCACTCGAGCAACTGACTCACGCGTTTCATTCGCAGCGTCGTCAAGGTTAACACCCGGTCTAAATTCAACCACAATGCGTGAATTACCTTCTTCACTTTGTGCACGAATCGATTTAACACCGCTCACGCGGGCCACGGCACCTTCAAGTTTACTGGTAACTTCGGTATCAACGGTTTCAGGTGAACCACCAGGGAACGAGGCTGATACAGTAATACGGGGTCTGTCTACATCTGGAAGCTCTCGAACTTCTACGCCTGCTATGGCGGCAATTCCGGCAATAATAATCAGTAAATTCAGTACCACAATAAGCACTGGGCGGCGAATAGCCATTGATGGCAAGTCTTGCATCATAGGTTGCTGTTTCATGGCTACTCCTGCGTATTAGCGATTGGCGCTGAGAAGCTTAGCTCTTGGTTAGCTCGTAAGCGTTGTACGCCCTCTACCACTAAGTTATCTTGTTCTTTTAAAGCCCCCGAAACTAATAAACGACCTGCAAGGCGCTGTTCAATTTTAACATCAATTCGAGTGGCTTTTTTATCAACACTTGTCCATACGTAAGGGCCTGTTGCTCCCCACAGTAATGCCGCCTCAGGTACAGCAGCAAAACGTTGCCCTTCTACTTCAATATGAACACGAAAACTCATGCCAGGTAAGAACTTTTGCTGCGGGTTTTCAAGCTGCGCTTTTACACGTAAGGTGCGGGTTTGTGGGTCTATTCGTGAATCTAGATAAGCAATTTTTGCGTTTACAGCATTTTGTGACTGCCAAGGGAATACTTTTACATTGCCTTTATTGCGCAGCATATAAACGGCCGATTCTGGGGCGTTAAAATTTATATATAAAGCACGCGTATCATCAATACTTGCAATCGCCGTTTGGGGAGTAATTCTGTCACCCACTTCAACGTCGGTAAGTCCCATAGTGCCGTTAAAAGGCGCACGAACTTGGCGGTCTTCAAATTCTGTTTCTGCTTGGGTAAGGGTCACTTTTGCTAATTCAACAACTGTTTTTGCATCATCCACATCACTTTGTGGCACAGCCCCTTTTGCTTGGCTTTGCTTTAAACGTGCGAGGGTTCTTTGGGTGTCAGCAAGTTTTATTTTTGCCTCTTCAAGTGCCGCTTTTTGTCTTCGTGAATCAAGTTCAAGTAACACATCACCGGCCTTTACGCTATCACCCGGTTTAAAATGGACCGCCGTTACTTTATCGCCCACAGCCGGATATAAAATAACCGAATGAATTGCTTCGGCGTTACCGACAGCCTGAACTTGCTCTTTAGCACGTTCCATCGCTACCTGCTCCACCACGACATTGGCACTCTTTACAGATAAACTTAACGACATTAAAGAAAAAAACACGCTGGTAAAAAGAATTCGCGATTTCAAAGGGTGACCCTAATTAATTATTATTTCCATTATGTTACGCAGTTTAACAGCTCTATGATCAATAAATAGCTAAGTACGATAAATTAGCAAAACAATAAGCTGAAATTAAGCATGCTAGCCACTCTTACATATTTTTACAGCTGCATACAAAATCCACACATATTTAAATTACATTTATGACTATGATTTAGCTCATCAATATTTTTAATAAAGGCACATTTATGAAAAAGAGTTTAATTATGGTGATCTTACTATCAGGCTGTGCATCACCAGGGATTGATCGGGCAGATCAAAATCAAGTTGTTAAACGTTATTATGCGTCTGTTGAATCAATACAAAAAGTAACACTCTCCTCAGAAGTGGGAACTGGAATAGCTGCTGGTGCGGGGTTTGGCTTTGTAGATAGCTTAGATGGCAATAAAGAAGAAATGATTGGCGGCGCCATTGTTGGTGGATTAGTCGGTGGATTATTTACTGCTTTATTTGAAGGGGGCAACACCGCGTATCAGTATAATCTATATGCTGCTGATGAAGGTAAATTTACCGTTATTCAAAAGAAAAAGCTCGATAAAAACACAAAATGTGTGCTCGTCAATGCTGCCAACAAGGTCACGCTCTCTACTACAGATACAAGCAATTGTGAAAAGAGTATAAAATAAAAAACCTCAGTTAAAACTGAGGTTTTTTTATTAATAACGTACAAACAAAAAAGTACCGCTTATTTATTTCGCTGTGCTTCTTTTTGCGCTTTTTTAGCTTCTTTACGTTGTTGTAAAACAGCTTGTGCTTCGTTACCAATGTGGCCTTCACCGCGCGCTTGAGCAAGCTCTATTTGCTTTTGGCGCTCTGCAAAGCGAGCGCGTTGTTCATCGGTTACATTGTCAATACAGTGGTGACAAGACACCCCTTCCATGTATTCTGGCTTTTGCTTTTCTTCTTCTGTGATAGGCATGCGACATGCATGACACTGATCGTATGAGCCTTTTTGTAAGTCATGATTTACCGCTACACGGTTATCAAATACAAAACACTCGCCTTCCCACATGGTTTCTTCTTTTGGCACTTCTTCTAGGTATTTTAATATGCCGCCTTCAAGGTGGTAAACCTCATCAAAACCTTGCTCTTTCATATAGGCTGTTGATTTTTCACAGCGAATACCACCAGTACAAAACATGGCTACTTTTTTATGTTTTGATGGGTCTAGGTTTTCTTTGGCCCACTGAGGAAATTCACGGAACGTTTTAGTGTTTGGGTCTACTGCGTTTTGAAACGTACCAATTTCAATTTCGTAATCATTACGGGTATCAACAAGGATCACCTCTGGATCAGAAATAAGGGCATTCCATTCATGTGGCTTAACATAACTGCCCACTACTTTTAATGGGTCTACGCCTTCAACACCCATAGTCACAATTTCTTTTTTCAGCTTAACTTTTGTGCGATAAAACGGGCATTCGTCATCAAATGATTCTTTGGTAACAATGTTGTCTAAATTTGGTTGGGTGTCTAACCACGCAAGTAAATTATCTATGCCTTCACGTTTTGCAGAGACAGTACCGTTAATCCCCTCTGCAGCAATTAATAAAGTGCCTCGTACTTCGTTTTGCTCCATTACATTAAGTAAAGGTTGGCGAAGTGCTTCAAAATCCGGCAGAGAAACAAATTTATACAGAGCGCATACAACAAAGTGTTCGCTGGTTACATTATCTTTATGGACAGTAGTCATGGTATTCCTATTTTGCTTTTAAAACCCGCAAGGGGCGTTTACCGAATCGTAAATCCGGCGCATATGGGGCGCGTATTTTACGCTTTTTTTATTTAAATGCAAAAAAATGGATGATAATGCGCTTTTTACTGTTAGCGCAGTAGCTCAGTGGGCTATAATGCGCGGATAAATTTATACAGACTTGCTCATATTGGAGAAACATACATTGCACTTTACTGATCTTGGGATTGATACTCGCCTAGAAACACAATTAGCGCACCAAGGGATCACCCAGCCTACCGATATTCAAGCTCATGCTGTGCCAACGGCACTGGCGGGACATGACATTTTCGCTCAGTCAAAAACTGGGTCAGGCAAAACTTTAGCGTTTTTATTACCGGCTGTGCAGCGTGTAATGAAACAAAAAGCACTCAGTAAACGTGATCCTCGTGTACTTATTGTTGCTCCAACTCGTGAGCTTGCGACCCAAGTTTTTACTCAACTTCGATTACTTATTGCCGGTACCAACATAAAGGCCGTTAAAATCCTCGGTGGCGAAAATTTTAACGACCAAATTAAAGCACTGCGTAACGACCCTCACTTTGTGGTCGCCACACCTGGGCGTTTAGCCGATCATTTAAAGCAACGTTCATTACAATTAAGTGGCCTAGAGTTACTTATATTTGATGAAGCTGACCGTATTTTAGATTTAGGTTTTACCGATCAACTTAAACTAATTAATGAACTAGCCGATCATCGTCTTCGTCAAACTTTATTGTTTTCGGCGACATTAGATCATGCTCAAGTTGATGCGTTATCGCGTAATTTATTAAAAAAACCAAAACAAATTATGCTCAGTGCAGCCAATGAGCAACACAGTGATATTAAACAAACACTGTATTTAGCTGACCATCTTGATCATAAAGAAGCACTGCTTGAGCACTTTTTAAACCAAGATAACGTCGGCCAGTGCATTATATTTACTGCCACACGGGCTGATACCAGCCGTTTAAGTGAATCATTAAATAGTAAAGGCTTTAAATCTGTCGCATTAGCTGGGGATTTAACTCAAAGTAAGCGCCTTGATATTATGGATGCGTTTAGCCGTGAAAACTTTAAAATATTAATTACTACAGATGTTGCTTCGCGCGGTTTAGATTTACTCAGTGTTACCCATGTTATTAACTTTGATTTACCAAAACACGCAGAAGAATACGTTCATCGTATTGGTAGAACTGGTCGTGCTGGTTTTAAAGGTAACGCATTATCACTTGTGGGCCCTAAAGATTGGACAAGTTACTTGGCAATAAAATCATTTTTAAATGATGAATTATCGTTTGCTGCTGTTGAGGGTTTAAAAGCGAAATTTAAAGGTATTAAAGAGAAAAAAGTAGCGCCAATTAAACCGACTAAAAAAGCAGTGACCGCTAATAAGCCACAGCCAAAACGAAAAGCAAAACCGAAAAAGCCAGCGGCCCCAATTAAAGCACCTCTTAATATTGATGGTGATACCCCGATGCGTCGTAAAAAAAAGCCTGAGCAGGAATAATTATGAGTTACCTAGGAACCACCCAAACCCTTTTTGTTAAAGAAGTCAGCAACGAAGGTGCCTATTTAGATGGGCATGACTTAGGTGAAGTTTTTTTACCTAAACATGAAATAAAACATGAGCTTGAAGCCGGCGACAGCATCAGCGTATTCACATTTTTAGATAATGCAAACCTGCCAACAGCCACAACTAAAAAGCCGCATGCTCAAGTGGGTGAATATGCCCTACTGCGTGTAAAAGAAATAAACAGCATAGGCGCATTTTTAGATTGGGGCTTAGAAAAAGACGTACTCGCACCGTTTAATGAACAAAAACCACGTATGCAAGAAGGCTACTCATATTTAGTGCGTTTATATCTTGATAACGCCAGTCAGCGTATTTGTGCCTCAACTAACTTTAACCGTTTTTTATCAAAAGATGAGCCTCAGTATAGTCACTTACAAGAAGTTGACTTAATTGTTGCAGGCAAAACTGATATTGGTTACAAGGTGCTTATTGAAGAATCCCATTTTGGCGTCGTGTTTTACAACATGGTGTTTAAAAACCTGTTTGTTGGTCAAAAGCTAAAAGGATTTATTCAAAAAGTACGTGAAGACGGAAAAATTGACGTCATACTTGAAAAACCAGGCATGGGTAAAGTAAGCGAGCTTGGTGAAAAAATAATGGAAAAACTAAAAGATGAAGGTGGCATATTAGCCATAGGCGATAAGTCTGAACCTGAATTAATTAAAAAAGTGTTTTCGACCAGCAAAGCAAATTACAAAAAAGCCATTGGCGGTTTATTTAAACAAGGCTTAATTGATATTGAAGCTAAGTCTATTCGTTTAAAATAATTAAATAAAAAGCCACTTAAGTTTTAAACCTAAGTGGCTTTTTAGTATCTGAAATTTATAACCTAATATTTTTATAAGGTAAGGTACAGCGAGAATATTCATTTGAGTATTCAATTAATTCTTTTTTAGAATCTAGATTTAACGGCGCTAGCCTAAAAACTTTTTCTGTACACTCATTTTGCATTTCATCATGTGTCGCAACACAGTCTCTGCTGCTAACATCTATTCCTGCTAACACACCTTCATTGGTGTAACACAGATGCTGGGCATAATTTTGAGCAATTTTTTTAAACTTGAATAAATCAACGGGGTAACCAGATACCAAGTCAGTAACGTTTGAAACATCATCATACATTTTAGTTGAAAAAACATATTTATTAACAGCAAAGCCACTAATGATAATTACAACTAAAAATATTATTATACGCAAAGCAAATCCCTCACTGCACACCCATAATTTAAATGTAGCACAAAGAAAAGCAGTTGTAAGGAACTGCTCTCAATTATGCTAATTTTTAATTTAAGCTATTGATTCATTTACATCATTTAGTACTTTTACAGGATTTTGTGCCTGAGTGATCGGACGCCCAATCACTAAATAGTCACTACCCGCTTCAATCGCTTCTTTAGGTGTCATAATACGTTTTTGATCGCCTGCATCACTGCCCGCTGGGCGAATACCTGGCGTAACTAATTTAAACTCTTTCCCTAAAGCAGCCTTTAAACTTTGCGCTTCTTGCGCGGAACACACTACACCATCAAGCCCTGCTTGCTTTGTTAATTTAGCTAAATGCATAACTTGCTCTTGTGGTGATTTAGTTATACCTAAACGCTCAAGTTCAGCTTCGTCCATGCTGGTTAATACAGTTACCGCAATCAGTAATGGCGCTTTGTCGCCAAACTGCTCAAGTGCTTGTTTAGCTTTATGCATCATTTCATAACCGCCCGATGCATGTACATTGACCATCCATACACCCATTTTAGCCGCAGCAGTCACCGCTTTAGCAACGGTGTTTGGAATATCGTGAAACTTTAAATCTAAAAATACATCAAAACCTAAATCGACCAATTCTTTAACAAATGCAGGACCAAAATAAGTAAACATTTCTTTGCCCACTTTTAATCGACAGGTATCTGGTGATAACTGTTTTACAAATGCTAAAGCAGTTTGCTGATCATCATAATCAAGCGCGATAAGAATTTTTTTTGATTTTTCGAAAGACATAACTATCCTACTAGTGAGCGAAAAGTATAAAGATTAAAATCCGTCTAAGCCTCTGCTAGGCACAATGGTTTCCCAGTGTTTACATGAAGGGCAATTCCAATAAATGGTGTAGCTAGTAAAGCCACAATGCTGACATTGAAAGTCAGGTTTAGTGGCAATGTAAGAAGTAACAAGTTTATCGATTTGATTAAGCACATCTTTTGTATTTTTATTTTCTGTACTCATTAACTGTAATAAAAAACTAAAGCCACGAATAGTGGGTTGACGTTTTAAATTATCAGTTAAAAATTCAAAGGCTTGTTCAGTGTGTCCTTGCTCAAGCAAGGCTTGGCAATGCTGTATTTTTATCATCACCCCACCCTTTTCTAGTAACTCAGTAATGAGTTCATGGAATTGGTGAGTTAATTTTAATTGCTTATAGCTGTGAGCTAACTTTTCAATAAACAATGGCGCAAAAAAAGTAAATTGGCAGATTAATTCTCGCCAATAGTAAATTGCTTTTACGTAATCTTCTTTGGTGTAAGCTGACAGTCCAAGCTCATATAAAGGCCTAATTGTTTTAAAGTTTAAGCTAATGGCTTTGCGCATAAGTTGTGGGTTATTACTGGCAATGGCATGCTCACAGTAAAAATTAGCGATGGCTTTAAAGTGTTGTTCTTTTGAAAAAAGCTCAGTATGCGCTTCAAACATATTAATGCCTTTTTCCCATTCACGGGTTTGTGAATATAAAGAAATAATAGGATCGAGTGCATCTGCATGGCTATTTTTTACCAGCCATATTAAATGTTCTTCTGCGCTGTCTAATAAGCCAGCCATAATATAATCTTCGGCTAGTTCTAAACGGCTATTAGCGGCTTGTTTTTCGTTAAGACTTGGGTGTTTTAGCAGTAGTTCGTGAATTTTTATTGCGCGGTCAAGCTCACCACGGCGGCGAAACATGGTGGCTAAAGTAGAATAATGTTCAACAGAGTCAGCAGCTACTTCGAGCAAATTAATTAAATGCTCAAGCCCCTGATCTTCTTCTCTATCCAGTAAAAACTTTAAGCCTTTACTGTATTCAGAAGTAATTTGACGATTAAACTGATGAGCCTGATTTTTTGCACTGTTTTTCCCCATGATCCAACCATAACCGGCAGCAACGGGAAGCAGTAAAAACAACAGCTCAATCATAATTAGGTGTCTTTGTTGGCAATACGCTTTTTATTATCTTTTTCAGGCGTTAATTGCTTTTTTAAACGGTAATTTTGCCACTTTAATTGCGTGAACAATTTAAAACTCACAAAACAACCCACTACAACACCTAGCAAAAAGCAGATACTTATTATAACGGCTAAAGGTAATGTATTACTGGCTATTATGTAGTTAATTTGTGTTAATTGTGGGTTTTGAGAACCCAATACAAATGCACCAATTAAAAAAAGTGCCGCCAGAATAATTTTTAATACCTTGAACAAGTAACTACTCCAATAAGTTTACTAAGCAATGCTCTCGTTTACACGGTCACGTAGTTCTTTGCCTGGTTTAAAATGAGGTACATGCTTACCATCTAACTCTACAGTTTCACCTGTTTTAGGGTTACGGCCTGTACGAGGCGCACGGTAATGCAAAGAGAAACTTCCAAAACCTCGGATCTCAATACGATCTGAAGAAGATAATGAGCCGGCCATTTGTTCAAGAATTTCTTTAACAGCGTTCTCAACATCTTTCACAGGAATATGTGCGTGTTGTTCAGCAAGTGTTTCTATCAGTTCTGACTTAGTCATAGCGTTTCCTTAAAAGAAATAGTGGAAGGGCATAAACTGCCCTTCCAATTAAAAGACTATAATTAATTAGTCTTTTTGTGCATTTGCGAAAGCAGCTGCCATTGCGTTTTCGAACACTGGCTCTTCTTTCTTAAGCTTCTCTAGTACTTCTTTCTCTTCTGCTTCGAAAAGAGCTTTAACAGATAAGCTTAAAGTGCGGTTCTTACGATCAACACCAACGTATTTAACTTCAATCTCGTCGCCTACAGAAACAACAGTAGTTGCATCTTCAACGCGCTCTTGAGCGATATCAGCTACACGGATGTAACCTTCAACGCCTTCGATAAGTTCAACAGTTGCGCCTTTCGCATCAACTTCAGTCACTTTACCTTTAACAATAGCACCTTTTTTGTTTGCATCAAGGTAGTTATTGAATGGGTCAGCTTCGATTTGCTTAACACCTAGAGAGATACGTTCACGCTCTGGGTCAACTTGCAATACGATAGCAGTGATTTCGTCGCCTTTCTTGAATTCACGTACAGCTTCTTCGCCAGGTGTATTCCAAGAAATGTCTGAAAGGTGTACAAGACCATCAATACCACCGTCAAGACCGATAAAGATACCGAAGTCAGTGATTGATTTGATCTTACCAGTAACTTGATCGCCTTTGTTTTGTAGACGAGCAAATTCCTGCCAAGGATTAGCAATACATTGCTTAAGACCAAGAGAAATACGACGACGTTCTTCGTCGATTTCAAGAACCATAACTTCAACAGTGTCACCAAGTGAAACAACTTTTGAAGGGTGGATGTTCTTGTTAGTCCAATCCATTTCAGAAACGTGTACTAGACCTTCAACGCCTTCTTCGATTTCTACGAAGCAACCGTAATCAGTAAGGTTAGTTACACGGCCAGAAAGTTTAGAACCTTCTGGGTAACGACCAGCGATAGCTGCCCATGGATCTTCACCAAGCTGTTTAAGGCCTAGAGATACACGAGTTTTATCTTTGTCGAATTTAAGAACTTTAACTGCGATTTCGTCGCCAACATTAACGATTTCTGAAGGGTGTTTAACACGCTTCCACGCCATATCAGTAATGTGTAGTAGACCATCAACACCACCAAGGTCAACGAATGCACCGTAGTCAGTAAGGTTCTTAACGATACCTTTAACTTCTTGACCTTCAACAAGGTTAGCAAGAAGCTCTTCACGTTCTTGTGAGTTTTCTGATTCGATAACTGCACGACGTGAAACAACAACGTTGTTACGTTTTTGATCAAGCTTGATTACTTTAAATTCAAGCTCTTTGCCTTCAAGGTGAGTTGTGTCACGTACTGGACGAACATCAACAAGTGAACCAGGTAGGAAAGCACGGATTGAATCAACTTCAACTGTGAAACCGCCTTTAACTTTACCGTTGATAACACCAGTAACAGTCTCTTGCTCTTCACATGCTTTCTCAAGACGGATCCACGCTTCGTGACGCTTCGCTTTCTCACGAGAAAGGATAGTTTCACCGAAACCGTCTTCGATTGCATCTAGTGCAACATCTACTTCGTCGCCAACAGCAACTTCTAGTTCACCAGCAGCATTTTTGAACTGCTCTGCAGGGATAGCACTTTCTGATTTAAGACCAGCATCTACAAGTACAATGTTGTTCTCGATTGAGATTACTGTACCTTTAACGATAGAGCCTTGCTCTGCTTCAAAACCCTTTAAGCTTTCTTCAAATAACTGCGCAAAATTTTCTGACATACGAATATACGTCTCATATATTAATACCAATAAGCAACCATGCTGCATGGGGTTGTTAAAATAGCACTGGCATCCTGCTGGTGCATAAAATGTATTTAGCTTCGTTTAGGAAGCTTACCTTCTGAGATGCTCGCATCTAATAAAGTTATAACTTTATCAAAGACTTGCTGTGCGTTGAGTTCGCTAGTATCAAGCTCAATCGCATCCTCTGCAGGTACAAGCGGCGCAACGGCGCGATTCATATCGCGATCATCACGTGCTTGAATGTCCTGTAATAGACCACTTAGTGTAACATCAAGCCCGCGCTCATTCAACTCAACAAAACGTCTGCGAGCACGTTCTTCTGCACTTGCGGTTAGAAATATCTTTAATGGCGCATCTGGAAATACCACAGTGCCCATATCGCGGCCATCGGCAATTAAACCGTTTTCTGTTCTAAACGCACGCTGGCGGCGAAGCAACGCTTCTCGAACACGCGGCAATGCGGCCACTTTAGACGCTGCAGCACCCACTTCTTCATTTCGAATAGTGGTTGTGACATCTTCGCCTTCTAAAATAATCTTTCCTGCATTAGTGTCACTGTCTATCAAAAACTGCACATCAAGATTTGCAGCTAATGGGACGAGTGCTTCTTCGTTATCTAACGCAATTTGGTGATGAAGTGCTGCAAGTGATAGTACGCGATAAATTGCTCCGCTATCTAACACATCCCAGCCTAATTTTTCAGCCAATAGGCGACAAACAGTTCCTTTACCAGAACCACTTGGGCCATCTACGGTGATTACGGGCATTAATAACGCCGGCATTTAAAACCTCCTTCAATGCACACCAAAATAAACCGCCACATTATACGCCAATTAATAAAGATTATCCGCTTTTAGTATGTAACTTTTTATAAATACTTATAAATAGCCTATTTACTGACAGATGCTAACACTTTGAAAAATGTTGGGAATGTCTTATAAGTACAGGCCGGATCGTTAATCGTTATGGGCTTACCCCCTACTGCCACCATTGCAAAGCACATGGCAATACGGTGATCGTCGTAGGTATCTACAGCCACATTATTAAATTGCTTTGGCGGTGTGATCTCAATAAAGTCGTGCCCTTCAACCACTTCGGCCCCTACTTTTTTAAGCTCGGTGGCCATTGCATGTAAACGGTCAGTTTCTTTTACCCGCCAGTTATAAATATTACGAATAGCGGTTGGCCCTTTAGCAAACAAGGCAACAGTCGCCAAGGTCATTGCAGCATCAGGTATCGCATTAGCATCTATATCGATACCGTTAAGCTCGCCTTTACGAACAACTAAATGCTCGTCATACCAATCAATTTTGGCACCAACCTGCTCCATCACTTTAGCAAAGCCAATATCACCTTGAACTGATTTAGCGCCAACGCCTTTAATTTCTATTTCGCCACCGGCAATTGCTGCAGCAGCAATAAAATAAGAAGCCGATGAAGCATCACCTTCAACCATTATGCGCTCAACCGCTTGGTATTGCTGAGCACCTTTAACGAAGAACGTGGTGTAATTATCATGCTCAACAGTTACACCAAAGCGCGCCATCACATCCAGAGTAATATCAATATAAGGCTTAGAGACTAAGGTACCTTTAATTTTAATGTATGTATCGCCTTTAAATAACGGCGCAGCCATGAGCAGCGCCGTTAAAAATTGACTTGAAATACTGCCGTCAATTTCGACTTCACCACCGGCTATTTGCCCACCGATAATTTTAAGTGGTGGGTAATCTTTATTTTTTAAATAACTTACATTACCACCCAAGGCTTGTAAGGCATCAACTAAATGACCAATTGGTCGCTCTTCCATGCGCGGCTCACCAATTAACTCATACTCACCAGCAATCGCACTCAGTACTGCCGTTAATGGTCGATACGCTGTACCTGCATTACCTAAAAACAACGGCTCAGTTGGCGTATTAAACACGCCACTCACGCCCTCTACGGTTGCTACGGTGCGTTCAGTATTAAGCGTTACATTAACGCCCAAGTGCTTTAACGCACCCAGCATATGGCGAATATCGTCGCTATCGAGTAAGTTTTCAACAACCGTGGTGCCGTTAGATAATGCTGCTAATAATAAAATTCGGTTTGATAAACTCTTTGAGCCCGGTAATGTCACACTGCCATTCACTTGTGAAATAGGGGCTAAGAAAAGTTGCTCCATTAACTATTCTCCTTGGCGAAGTTAGCCATAAAGTCAACTAAGGCTTGTACACCTTCCAATGGCATCGCGTTATAAATACTGGCGCGCATCCCGCCAACAATACGATGACCTTCAAGCGCTAACAAGCCCGCTTCTTTTGACTCTTTAACAAACTTATCATTTAAGCTTTCATCAACCAGCCAAAAAGGCACATTCATACGTGAACGGCAATGCTTCGCTACTTTATTGGTATAAAAATCTGAACCATCAATAAAATCATAAAGCAGCTGCGCTTTGGCAATATTATGAGCTTCCATGGCTTTTACACCCCCGGTTTGCTCAAGCCATGCAAATACTTCTGCCGCTAAATACCAAGCAAAAGTCGGTGGGGTGTTAAACATGCTGCCTTGTTTTGCCTCAAGGGCGTAATCTAAAATACCCGGCTTGGCGAGCCCTTCACGCTCAAGTAGCGTTTTGCGAACAATCACAATAGCAATACCCGATGGACCGATATTTTTTTGTGCACCCGCGTAGATTAAATCAAATTTATTAACGTCAATTTCGCGCGATAAAATAGTCGATGACATATCGGCCACAATCGGCGCCGTTGGATGACTGGGTACGTCAAATATTTCAAGGCCGTCTACGGTTTCATTCGGGCAATAGTGAATGTAAGACGCATCAGCAGGTAAAACCCAATCGGCTACCTGCTTAATAGAAAACAGGCCGTTATCATCATTGCGCACATCAACAGCGTGTGTATTTGTAAACTTATCTGCTTCGCTGGTTGCACTTTTTGACCAAACGCCATTTTCACAATAAACTGCTTTTTTACCGTTAACATGAAGGTTTAAAGGTACGGCACTGAATTGACCTCGACCACCACCGTGCATAAATAGCACTTCAAACTCGTCACTTATATTCATTAAACGACGCAGGCTGGCTTCACATTTAGCGGTTAATGCTAAAAATTCATGACTACGATGACTTATTTCCATCACCGATACACCAAGACCTTGCCAGTTTAAAAACTCTTTTTGCGCTTTTTGCATGACTGCCGGTGGTAACATTGCAGGGCCTGCACAAAAATTATATATACTCATTACCTTTTCCTCATTCCAGTAATTTAACTTGAATTAAACTAATTTAATTTTTTTCAACTACATAAAAAAAGCGGCCAAGGCCGCTTTTTTCAATCTAATTATTCTGAAGGAGGATTGTCATCCGCCACTTCATCAATAACTGTATCTACTGTTTCAACGTCTTCGATATCAACCAAGTCACTTTCAGTCACTTCAATTTCTTCTATACGTTGTAAACCAACTACTTGCTCTTCGTCAATAGTTCTGATCAAAATAACACCTTGGGTGTTACGTCCAACCGTAGAAACTTCATTAACACGAGTACGTACTAAGGTACCACGATTCGAAATAATCATTATTTCGTCGTTGTCATCAACCTGTACAGCACCAACAACAGCACCGTTACGCTCACTCACTTTGATTGATACAACACCTTGAGTTGCACGACTCTTAGATGGGTAATCTTCAAGTTGGGTACGCTTGCCGTAGCCATTTTCTGTCACTGTTAATATTGCACCATCATTCTTTGGTACAATAAGTGATACAACACGCTGATCGTCTGGCATCTTAATACCACGAACACCCGTTGCAGTACGGCCCATAGGACGTACACCTTTGAAACGGATTTCAGGCTTACCTTCTTCATCAAGAACAGGGTTACCATTTTCATCAACAACAGCCGTTTCTTCAGCCTCTTTAAAGCGAACAACTTTACCCGCATCAGTGAACAACATAATTTCGTTGCTGCCATCGGTAATATCAACACCGATTAAGCTATCACCTTCGTTTAAGTTAACCGCAATGATTCCGCTTGCACGTTGACGACTGTATGCCGTTAATGGCGTCTTCTTAACCGTACCGAACGCCGTCGCCATAAAGATGTATTTATCATCTTCATAATCGCGTACTGGCAGGATTGCAGTAATACGTTCATCTGCTTCAAGTGGTAATAAGTTAACAATTGGCTTACCGCGCGCTGCACGACTGGCAAGTGGCAACTGGTATACTTTAAGCCAATATAAACGACCCGCTGTAGAGAAACAAAGAATAGTATCGTGCGTATTGGCAACCAATAAACGTTCAATGAAATCTTCATCTTTCATCTTAGTTGCTGATTTACCTTTACCACCACGACGCTGCGCTTCGTAATCAGTTAATGCTTGATACTTAACGTACCCTTCATGTGAAAGCGTAACAACTACGTTTTCTTCGTTAATTAGGTCTTCAAGGCTAATATCGTGTGCTGCAGCATTTATTTCAGTGCGGCGCTCATCACCATATTGCTCTTTAATTTCAACGAGCTCATCACGAATAACTTCCATTAAACGCTCTGGATTTGCCAAAATGAATAATAACTCGGCAATCAACTCAAGTAATGATTGATATTCGGTAAGAATTTTTTCGTGTTCAAGACCAGTAAGTTTGTGTAAACGTAAGTCTAATATTGCTTGAGCTTGTTGCTCAGAAATATAGTACTGACCATCACGAATACCAAGCTCGCTTGCTAACCAATCTGGGCGTGCCACGTTGTCTTCGCCTGCTTTATCAAGCATGGCTTTAACATTACCTAATTCCCATGGACGCGCTGTTAATGCAACTTTTGCTTCAGCAGGTGTTGGCGACTTACGAATAAGTTCGATAATTGGGTCAATGTTAGCCAGTGCAATCGCTAAACCTTCTAGCGTATGCGCACGGTCGCGGGCTTTGCGTAAATCAAATACCGTACGACGGGTAACAACTTCACGGCGGTGAATAATAAACTCTTCAAGCATTTCTTTTAAGTTGAAACACTTAGGTTGGTTATTAATTAACGCAACCATATTCATACCAAACACAGTTTGTAACTGAGTTTGTGAATAAAGGTTGTTTAAAATAACTTCACCTACGTCACCACGTTTGATCTCGATAACGATACGCATACCGTCTTTATCTGATTCATCACGTAATGCGCTGATCCCTTCAATTTTTTTATCTTTAACTAACTCGGCGATTTTTTCAATCAAACGTGCTTTGTTAACTTGGTAAGGGATTTCATGAACAATAATGGTTTCGCGACCCGTCTTTTCATCGGTTTCGATGTCAGCACGCGCACGCATGTACACTTTACCACGACCGGTTTGATAAGCTTGTTCAATGCCTTTTTTACCGTTAATAATCGCCGCAGTTGGGAAATCAGGCCCAGGAATGTAATCCATTAACTCCGTAATGGTCAATTCAGGGTTTTGAATAAGCGCTAAACAGCCATTCACGACTTCTGTTAAGTTATGTGGCGGAATATTTGTTGCCATACCAACCGCAATACCCGATGAACCATTAACTAACAGGTTAGGTATTTTAGTGGGTAACACATCAGGAATTTGCTCTGTGCCATCGTAGTTAGGCACAAAATCAACCGTTTCTTTTTCAAGATCGGCTAATAATTCGTGCGACATTTTTGCCATACGTACTTCTGTATAACGCATTGCCGCTGCTGAATCACCATCAACCGAACCAAAGTTACCCTGACCATCTACTAGCATGTAACGCAGTGAGAATGGCTGAGCCATACGTACGATGGTGTCATAAACTGCACTGTCGCCGTGTGGGTGGTATTTACCGATTACGTCACCGACCACACGGGCCGATTTTTTGTAAGGCTTGTTCCAGTCATTACTAAGCTCGTTCATTGCAAACAAAACGCGGCGGTGAACAGGTTTTAAGCCGTCACGTACGTCTGGTAATGCACGTCCTACAATTACACTCATGGCGTAATCTAAGTAGGAGTTTTTTAACTCGTCTTCAATATTGACTGGCAGAATTTCATTGGCGAGATCAGTCATTTGATATCACATTCCTTCAGTATCAGCTCTTAACAACCCAGTATTAGGTATTAAGAGTGTTTGTTATTATTTCTAAGTAACCATGCTATCACAATTAATTTTAATTTACAGGCGCAAAACTTTGCGATTTATCAATTTAGGCCTATATAATGGCCTCAGATTGACGAGGAAGTATTTTATGACCGAACATCAAAATGTAGATAACGCAGAAATAGCAAAGTTTGAAGCCATCGCAGAACGTTGGTGGGATTTAGAAGGCGAATTTAAGCCGCTTCACGAAATTAATCCATTACGATTAGATTTCATCGCAGACAAAACCAAAGGATTATTTGATAAAGAAACCCTCGATGTAGGATGTGGTGGTGGCATTTTAAGTCACAGCATGGCGCGAATGGGCGCTAAAGTAACTGGCATTGATATGGGCCAAGAGCCTTTAACTGTCGCCAAGTTACACAGCTTAGAAACAAGTGTCCCCGTTGAGTATATAAAAGTACCTGCAGAGCAGTTTGCAAATGAGCACCCTGAGCGCTTTGATGTGATCACTTGTATGGAAATGTTAGAGCACGTCCCCGACCCTGCTTCTATTATTCATGCGGTGGCTAAATTGGCAAAACCAGGCGCTGATGTTTTTTTCTCTACTCTTAATAAAACCCCAAAAGCTTATTTATACGCTATTGTCGGGGCAGAAAAACTACTAAAAATGGTCCCAGAGGGTACCCATGACCATAAAAAGTTTATTAAACCTGCACAATTAATTGCATGGGCAGAGCAAGCTGGCTTAAAAGTACGTGCCAGTGCTGGGTTAAGTTACAATCCACTTTCAAAGCAATATACAATTAGTGATGATGTGAGCGTAAATTATATGCTGCATTTTGAGAAGTTAGCGTAATGGCAAGCTCTCAAACCCCCATTGCCCCAATGGAATATCAAGCATTGCTGTTTGACTTAGATGGCACTTTACTCGATACCGCTGATGATTTAGGCGCCGCACTAAACACCGTGCTGCAAAATCATCAACAACCCCAAGTGGGCAGTGATATATATCGCCCCGCGGCTTCAAACGGTGCTGCCGCTTTATTGGCTGCTGGTTTTAAAGAAAGCTGGGCACAACAGCCGCAAGAGCAACTTTTACATGAGCTAGTTACGCAATACGCTGCCAACATTGCCACCCATACCCAATGTTTTGTAGGAATAGAGCAATTACTAATCGCACTTGATAACAAAGCAATCCCTTGGGGAATTATGACCAATAAGCCCGGATTTTTAACTGATCCTTTAGTCAAAGCGATTCCTGCATTAAAAAATGCACGTATTGTGGTTAGCGGTGATACCTTAGCTGAATCTAAGCCCTCACCCCTTCCTTTACTGTATTGCGCTGAGCAAATGAGTGTAGATCCTTCGCGTTGCTTATATATAGGTGATGCGCAGCGTGACATTCAGGCAGGTAAAGCAGCCAATATGCACACCGCAACCGCACTATGGGGATATGTACCGAGTGTTGACGAGGCATTGGCTTGGAATGCGGATTTTAATTGGCACAGTCCTATAGATGCATTTAACCACATATAGTGCCATGTTAATTAATAAACACTACATATTGTGATTGTGTTAGTTTTTACGCAAAGCTTGATGATAAAAAAAGCAGACAAAATTTATTTTAAAAAAGCGTAAATTTAATCTTTCCTTAGTTGATTTTTACAAATTTCAACTTAACCGAATGATCAAAGGTTAATGCCTACTAACACAATTGCGTTATCCCAACGTTATCCACAATGAGAGCGGTTTCTGTCCCTTGCAAAAGATCCCAGACCACACTATCTTGTGATCTCTAATTTGAACAACACCAGATATTGTGGCTAAATGTTATTCAATTAAATTCACCAAACCGGTGAAAATAACAATAAACGAATAGGCACTGCGCTTTTTTAGGTGCACGCATTGGTCAAAAATATTTAATTCCCAAGGAATACAGGCAAAGCTATGAACCAACAGTTATCTGTAAGCAAACGTGACGGTCGTAAAGAGCCACTCGATCTTGATAAGATCCATCGCGTTATTGAATGGGCCGCCGAAGGTTTAAATAACGTTTCGGTTTCACAAGTTGAACTAAAATCGCATATTCAATTTTATGACGGTATTCGTACTAAAGACATCCACGAAACGATTATTAAAGCTGCTGCGGATCAGATCTCAAAAGAATCGCCTGATTATCAGTACCTTGCTGCTCGTTTAGCTGTATTCCATTTACGTAAAAAAGCCTATGGCCAGTTTGAACCACCGCGTCTTTTTGACCATGTTACTAACATGGTTGAACAAAAACGCTACGATGCACATTTACTCGTTGATTACACAGAGCAAGAATTAGATGAGCTAGATGCGTACTTAGACCATTCTCGCGATCTTAACTTTAGCTACGCAGCAGTAAAACAGCTTGAAGGTAAATACCTAGTTCAAAACCGTGTAACGGGTGAAATTTACGAAAGCGCGCAGTTTTTATATATCTTAGTGGCTGCAAGCTTATTCTCTGATTACCCTCGTGATACACGTATTGATTACATCAAACGTTTTTATGATGCGGTTTCATTATTTAAAATTTCTTTACCTACGCCAATTATGTCGGGCGTACGTACACCAACACGCCAGTTTAGCTCATGTGTACTTATTGAGTGTGGCGATAGCCTAGACTCAATTAATGCTACATCATCAGCAATTGTTAAATACGTTTCTCAACGTGCTGGTATTGGTATTAATGCAGGTCGTATTCGTGCACTAGGTAGCCCTATTCGTAACGGTGAAGCGTACCACACAGGTTGTATTCCGTTTTATAAGCACTTTCAAACAGCGGTTAAAAGCTGTTCGCAAGGCGGTGTACGTGGTGGCGCAGCAACCCTTTTCTACCCGCTTTGGCATTTAGAAGTTGAAAACTTATTAGTACTTAAAAATAACCGTGGCGTTGATGATAACCGCGTACGTCACTTAGATTACGGCGTACAGTTTAATAAACTCATGTACTCACGTTTAATTAAAGATGATTACATTACGTTATTCAGCCCCTCTGATGTGCCTGGCCTTTACGATGCATTTTTTGAAGATCAAGACGAGTTTGACGCGCTATATGTAAAATATGAGCAAGACGAGTCAATTCGTAAAAAACGAATTAAAGCAATTGAGCTGTTCTCTATGTTTGCTCAAGAACGTGCTAGCACGGGTCGTATTTACTTACAAAACGTTGACCACTGTAATACACACAGTCCGTTTATCTCAAAAGTGGCGCCTATTCGTCAATCTAACTTATGTTTAGAAATTGCGTTACCAACTAAGCCTCTTAGCAACGTGAATGATGAAGAAGGTGAAATTGCACTTTGTACATTATCTGCGTTTAACTTAGGTGCCATTGAGTCTTTAGATGAACTAGAAGAGTTAGCTGAGCTTGCGGTACGCGCACTTGATAACCTACTTGATTTCCAAGACTACCCAGTACCTGCAGCTAAAAATGCAACTATGGGACGTCGTACGCTAGGCATAGGCGTTATTAACTACGCATACTACCTAGCTAAAAACGGTAAGCGTTATTCAGATGGCAGCGCAAATGCGCTTACGCACAGAACATTTGAAGCGATTCAGTACTACCTAATGAAAGCATCTAATGAGCTGGCAAAAGAGCGTGGTGCCTGTCCTAAATTTAACGAAACAACGTACTCACAAGGTATTATGCCAACGGATACGTACAAACGTGATTTAGATAAAATTTGTGATGAACCACTTCATCTTGATTGGGACGCGTTACGTTCCAGCATTAAAGAGCACGGTATGCGTAACTCAACACTGAGCGCATTAATGCCATCAGAAACATCATCGCAAATATCTAATGCAACCAATGGCATTGAGCCACCGCGTGGCCATATTAGTGTTAAAGCAAGTAAAGACGGTATTTTAAAACAAGTTGTCCCTGAGTACGAACGCCTTAAAGATAGCTATGAGTTACTGTGGGATATCCCATCTAACGATGGTTACTTACAATTAGTAGGCATAATGCAGAAATTTATCGACCAAACGATTTCAGCAAATACTAATTATGATCCAAATAAATACGAAGGCGGTAGAGTACCTATGAAAGTCTTATTAAAAGACTTACTTGGTGCCTACAAGCTAGGTGTTAAAACGCTGTACTACCATAACACCCGTGATGGCGCATCAGACGCACAAGAAGACGCTCCAGAAGTGGAAGATGATGATTGTGCAGGCGGCGCGTGTAAAATTTAATAGTTAAACTTAAAGCGGGCGCCTTGCCCGCTTTGTCCTGATAGTTTTAGTGATAGTTTTTTGAGTGATAAACATGTCTTATACTACTTTTAGCAGAAATCATAATAACCAAATGCAAGAGCCAATGTTTTTTGGTCAAACCGTTAACGTGTCACGTTACGATCAACAAAAATACCCTATTTTTGAAAAGCTGATTGAAAAACAATTGTCTTTCTTTTGGCGTCCTGAAGAAGTTGACGTAAGTAAAGACCGTTTAGACTTTCAAGCGCTTCCTGATCACGAAAAACATATCTTTTTAAGTAACTTAAAATACCAAACTTTACTTGATAGTGTTCAAGGCCGTTCGCCTAACGTTGCACTATTGCCAATTGTGTCAATTCCTGAGCTTGAAACATGGATTGAAACATGGGCGTTTAGTGAAACCATTCACAGCCGTTCATACACACATATTATTCGTAATGTAACTCAAGCCCCTGAACTCATTTTTGACGACATTGTTAGCAATGACAAAATTAGTGAACGTGCCGATGCCGTAACCACTTATTACGACGATTTAATTAACTCGGTGTCGCTTTACAACCTGTACGGTGAAGGCAAACATGACATTAATGGTGAAACCGTTGTGGTTAATTTATTTGAGCTGAAAAAGAAATTGTATCTGGCGATGATGTCAGTGAACATTCTTGAAGCTATTCGCTTTTATGTCAGCTTTGCGTGTTCATTTGCGTTTGCCGAGCGTGAGCTAATGGAAGGCAATGCTAAAATTATTAAGCTTAAATCCCGTCAGTCATGCACACACAATAGCAAAATTTTAAAAACTAATCAAGCTAAATCAAACACAAACAACGTGATCAACTTGTGTGGAACCACACATAAAATTACAAAAAATGCCACACAACTTAAAATAGCAGCATAAAAAATAAATATGTGGCTTTATCCCGGAATAAATAAAAAATGAAATATACTACTTTTAATCAAAAAAATAATGACGCTTTAAAAGAACCGATGTTCTTTGGCAACCCTGTGAATGTATCACGTTATGATGTTCAAAAACACGTGGCATTCGAAAACTTAATTGAGAAACAACTGTCTTTCTTCTGGCGACCAGAAGAAGTTGATGTATCAAAAGATCGCGGGGATTGGCAAAGTCTATCTGATGCCGAAAAGCACATTTTCATCTCTAACCTTAAATATCAAATCTTACTTGATAGTATGGCCGCACGTTCAGTTAATGCGGTGTTACTCCCATTGGCTTCCTTACCTGAAGTTGAAACATGGATAGAAACATGGGCATTTAGTGAGACGATTCATTCTCGTTCATATACACATATTTTAAGAAATTTATTCACCAACCCTGGTGAAGTATTTGATGAAATAATCATTAACCCTGCAATATTGAAACGTGCTGAAAGTATTTCGCTTTACTTTGATGATTTAATTTTATATTCACAGTTATATAACTTACATGGCGAAGGTAAACATACATCTGAAGGTGTTGAATATGATGTTACTTTACGCAAATTAAAGGAAAAGTTATACCTTGCGGTGTGCTCTGTTAATGCTTTAGAAGCTATTCGTTTTTACGTTAGTTTCGCCTGTTCGTTTGCGTTTTCAGAGAGATCTTTACTTGAGGGGAACAGCAAACTAATTCGCCTTAATTCACTACAAAAAACATCACATTTAACTGGTCGGTCGGTCGCCCTTCCTTTAGAATCAAGCAATAAAACGAACTTTAACTTATGTGAAACATCACATAAACACAGCATTGCTGCATAACACAAGTATTTATGTGAGGTTTAAAAATGAAATACAGCACCTTTAATCAAACACAAAACAACGCATTAGCAGAGCCTATGTTCATGGGTCAAAGCGTCAATGTTTCTCGGTATGATCAGCAAAAGCATATGGTATTCGAGAACCTTATTGAAAAGCAGCTGTCGTTCTTCTGGCGACCAGAAGAAGTAGACGTATCGAAAGATAGAGCTGATTGGCAAACGCTCAGTGAAGCTGAAAAGCACATCTTTATCTCAAATTTGAAATATCAAACACTACTTGATTCAATTGCGGCTCGTTCAGTTAGTGCTGCATTTCTACCTCTGGTTTCAATACCTGAGCTCGAAACATGGATAGAGACATGGGCTTTTTCCGAAACTATTCATAGCCGTTCTTATACGCACATTTTGCGTAACCTATTTACTGACCCAAGCGAAGTTTTTGACGATATCGTCATTAACTCTGCGATCATCAAACGTGCTACTAGCATATCTAAATACTTTGATGACCTAATTCAAATCACGCAAGTGTATAACTTACATGGTGAAGGTGTTCATGAAATTGATGGTAAAAAAGTCGAAGTGACTGAACGCAAAGTTAAAGAGAAGCTTTATTTAGCTGTGTGCTCAACAAACGCACTAGAAGCGATTCGATTTTACGTGTCATTTGCTTGTTCATTTGCCTTTGCAGAACGCTCATTGCTTGAAGGGAATAGTAAACTGATAAAACTTATCTCGCGAGATGAATCCGTGCACCTTTCGAGCACACAGGCCATACTAAATCTATGGTCTAGCGGCAAAGATGACCCCGAAATGAAGGAGGTGTCAGCTGAACTAAAAGAAGAAGGTCGTCAGATATTTCTTGAGGTAGTTGAGCAAGAAAAAGAGTGGGCTGACTACCTATTTAAGGATGGTTCAATGATTGGTTTGAATGCTGACATTCTGAAGCAATATATTGGATACATCAGTAATCAGCGCATGGCTGCTATAGGTTTAGATACACCGTTCGATGTAAAGAGCAACCCACTGCCTTGGATGAGCTCTTATCTCGTAAGCGACAATGTTCAAGTAGCTCCTCAGGAAGCTGAGTTAAGTAGTTACTTGGTTGGTCAAGTTGATTCAGAAGTTAATGCAACAGACTTCGGTGATTTTGACTTGTAGTTGCGATGAAGTTAAAGATAGATGGCAAGCTGATTGGAACTTGCCATCCTAACAAAACAATACTTGAGAATATGGAAGCTTTAGAGTTAGTGCCTAATTATATGTGCAGAGATGGATTTTGCGGAGCTTGTAGAATAAAAATAAAAAGTGGCACGGTTAATTACTCTTCAGAACCTTTGTCCTTTGTGCGAGACGGCGAAATTCTTACTTGTTGCTCAAAAGCTGAAACAGATATTGATCTAGAAACAGACTAAGTAAGATGTCGCTCAACTACAGGGCATACCTTGCTCAGTTAACGCCCAGATAAACCATGGATAACGCTTCAAGTTTTCCATGGTTTATTTACATACAGACCCGTGAACACTCCCTAAGTAATGAAATTCTTTTTTATTTTTTAAAAGTTCTGAAAGGTAACTGTTGCGCAAATGTGACTTGCTTGGTGCTCTGGTTATTGCTTTGAAGTCAGCCGCTGCTCCTACGTGAGCGTCTAGCGAACTACACCTATGTTTTAAAATTCCAGGGTAACAAGCTGTCGATATCGGGCTCAGGCTGGCACAGTTCATCAAGGCAAGCACAGATGTAATTAAATGGGATTAGACCATTTATCTTGGCGGTTTATACCGAAAGAAAAACTATGCCGAACACATGCTGCCCAATTTCATAAGTGTGCTGGTATTACTGTCATTTGACTGTAAGGATCCAGTTTCTATTCGGCATAGTTTAATCCTAGAACTACAAGCTGGTGAGAAAACCTAACAACTTATCGCTCGGTTTATAGTGAAGATCACTGTGCTTATTAAATGGCGCTACTTTCGCTAATGCTGCTTCCTTCAGTGCCATATGAGCATGTAAGTATCTTTGTGTCGTTTGTGTAGATTCATGTCCAAGCCACATCGCTATTACCGTGGTATCAACACCTGCGCTAAGCAGCTCCATTGCTGCGGTGTGTCGAAGCACATGAGGTGTTACATGCTTCTGCTTCAGCGATGGACATTGAATACTGGCATTAGCAGCATGTTTCTTTACTAAATACTGCACACTGTCTGCACTAAGACGATTGCCGCGTATTGTTGGAAACAGTATATCCTCTTCCATACCAGGAAGCGCTAACAGCCAAGTTTTCATGATACGAACAGCAGGTTTGGTTAAAGGAGTACTTCTTTCTTTCCGACCTTTGCCAAGACATCGGACATGCGCCCCTTGGTCAAGAAATAGGGACGTACTATTGAGCCCGATGATTTCAGAAAGACGCAGCCCTGTCTGTAACGCTAAAAAAAGTAGAGCGTGATCACGATGGCCTATCCACGTCGTTTTATCCGGACTTGCCAGTAATGCCTCTATTTCCGTTCGCTCCAAGAAGTGGATCAGCCTCTGCTCATGTCGTTTACTAGGGATAACTAATACTCGCTGAATTTGTGCGCTATACCCAGGCTCTTCGTATTCTAAAAAGTGGAAAAATGAATGAATGGCAGTCAGACGTAAATTTCTTGTGCGAGCACTGATTACTCGGTGCTCTTCAAGATCATTAAGAAATGCGCTAACTAATTCTGCGTTGATATCTTCTAGCGTTAGCGCAGATGGCGCTTTCCCTAGCTGTTTTTTTGCAAACACCAATAGCAGTCGAAAGGTGTCTCGATAGGAGTATATCGTGTTGTGACTGACGCGTTTTTGATTGATTAAACGAATAGTAAACCAACGTTCAAGCAAGCACGGAAATGCGGTAGTGGCTTTCATAGTTCAGCCTCCAAACGTGTTTCTAAGCGACGCGCAGCAAGTTCCAGTAGCTCTGGACAGGCAGATAAATACCAATAGGTATCACGCACACAACTGTGACCGAGGTAAGTAGACAATTTTGGTAACAAGGTGTCTACCTTTTCTCCAGTTCTATACCATCGTAATAGCGTATTGACCGCAAAGCTATGTCTAAAATCATGGATCCGTGGTCCTGAGCTAGCATTTGGGGTACGTAATCCAATTTGTCGTGATAAACGTAAAAATACACGAGAAACATACTGCGGTAATAAACGGCCACCGCGCTCTGCTACCAAAAAGTACTCACTGCAAGGAGGGTTAATAAGTTCATCGCGACGGCGATCATACTCGACTAGAATACGCTGAGTACTTGCATGTATGGGAACGTAGCGTGATTTTCCAAACTTTGTATCGCGTACAGTGAGAATACAGTTCTCAAGATCTACATCTTGGCGTTTGAGAGTCAAAGCTTCGCTGATACGCAAGCCTGTTGTCGGTAAAAGACCAAAGAGGCAATGGTATGTCCAGCGCCTTAATTTGTTTACCGGTTTAAGAGCTAATGCGGCCTCCAACAATGCCTGTATCTCAATATCAGAGTAAATGTACGGTTTAGCAGAGCCGCTATAGGATAAAAGTCCAACCGGCGGTACCTCTGTGTGTATGTCCATTGTTTGCAAGTGCCGAGCAAACCCGCGAACATAGGCCAGTTTTATAGCCCAGCTAGCATTTTTTCCAGGCGATTGGGTTGCCCATTCAAGTGCAAGTTTGGTAGTGACAAAAGTACTACTGTACTGCTCCATAAACGTAACGAAGCCTTCTAAATCTCTAGCTGGTTGAATAAACTTGTGGCCCAGTCCGCGTCTAAGATCCACATATTCATGTAATATTTTACGTAAGGAGATCATTGTGCTACTCCCGGCCATGGCATGGCTAATGCTCTTAATCCATCAATATTAACTTTGGCATAAATACGTGTCGAATCATGGCTCTTATGGCGAAGTAGTTGACCAATTTCGGACAGTGAAGCACCTGCTTGAAGCAAGTTAGTTGCAAGGCTATGGCGAAAAATATGAGTCCCTTTATGCTTTAGTGTTAACTCAGCTCGCAGTAACGCTGCTTTAGCAATTTGTGAGATCCCAGCAGAGCTTGCAAACTGAGAATGTGGCGCCAATGAGCGTACAAAAACTGAACGGCTATCAGTCTTTGGCCGTGCGTTTTGTAAGTAATCTGATAGCGCCGCACCCACTTCAGGCAGCAAAGGCAAAGCAATAAGCGTTCGACCCTTTCCTCGAATGTTGAGGTTACCAGCATGCCAGTTGATGTCATCTAACTTCAACAGAGCTATTTCATTCGCCCTCAGTCCTAGCCGACTTAATAGCATAAGTACTGCGTAATCCCTTAAGCCAACGGCACTGCTCGTGTCGCAACTGTTCAGCACCTTTTGAATTTGGTTAGAAGATAGATGTTCTGGGAGGGTGGTTAGGCTCCATCTTCTGATACTAGGTACAGCAGAAGACAAATTGTAGGTTGTATACCCCTTATATAAAAGATACCTAGCGAACGCACGTAGTGTCCAACACATATTTTTTGCAGAGCTAGGGCTTTGGTCATGTGCGTGTTGCACTAGAAATTGCCTTACATCTTGTCCTCTTAAGCTTGAAAAGCATGAAACACCATCAGGGCAACACTGCCAAAGAAACTTCCTCAGTGGTATTCGATGTCTGATGACTGAAGTTTCACAAAGTCCATGATTTTGCATCAAATGCTGTTCAAAGTCCTGAATGATCTGCGACAGATGATCTAACACAATCGTTGCTGCTGCTGCTGTTGCATTGAGCGCTCTTAGCACTATAAGAAGTCTAATAAGAGCTGCGTGATCAGACAAAAAAGGATGTCGATTTTTTTGCCTAAATTTTTCATATTGTAGTACTGATGCTTCGTTAACATCAGTCACCTTATACTTTTTACTGGCTAACCATGCGCTATAATCAGCAGCAACTCTAATGTTACGAGCGCCACTCTGGTAGCAGTGACCTTCAGTAATTAGATGCTCTGCATAAGCCTTCATATAAACGCCCAAAGGGCCCGTATGAAGTCGCGCTATTGTTTTTTTACACTTGAAAAATGCCGAAACACTCATAATCCTTCTCCGTAAATTAATTATTAGAAGTCAGATCACACTATGCCGAAGCAATCATATGCAAGTATCTTTGTATTATAGGGTTCTAGCCAAGTGATTCGGCATAGTTTTTCTTTCGGTATAAAC